>JAGOVF010000099.1 GCA_018060885.1 Oligoflexales bacterium
ATTACAGTCTCATCTATTATAACTTCTTCTTTAAACTCCTGTGTTGCTATAATTTCAATGTCCGCGTCAACTTCTTCAACTATTTCTTCCTCATCTGATTCAACTTTTACTTTAACATCTGGTTTTACTTCTGGTTTTACTTCCTCATTAACTTCTGCTTCGACTTTAACTTCTTGTGATTGATGAATCGGTGATTCGAGATGGGGGGTCCCAATAAATTCAGGCTCTGTGGAACAGGAAATAACAAGTAGCAACAAACTAGAATAAAAAAATAAAACAATATTCATAACAGTTTTCCTAAGATAATTTTTGCGAAATTTGTAACTTACTCGGCCGCAAAAATGATTTCATTATTAAAAAAAACAAAAATATATTTTTTAGCAGTAAATTCAGGTGTTTTTATTCGACCCTGGTTCAATTTGCTGCTAGATTGGTTTGCTTTTGTCGGGCAGCTAAAATGTAGGAGTTAAGATGAAATATGCGTTAATTACTGGTGCGTCAACGGGGATTGGAAAAGAACTTGCTATAATTGCCGCCAAAAACGAGCGAAATTTAATTCTAGTCGCTCGAAATGCAGACTTGCTAAATAAACTTAAAGCAGAAATTTCTGTCCTGAATAAAAAAATTAATGTCGTCGTGTTAATTTTAGACTTAGCTAAAGAAAACAGTGCGAAGGAACTATTCGATATATGCAAAAAGAATAATTACAGCATTGAAATGCTTATAAACAATGCGGGCAGTGGACTCAATGGCGAGACTCTTGTTTTAGAGCAAGACAAACAGGCTAGCATGCTACATCTAAACATAATCAGCCTATTTGAGCTTTGTCATCTTTTTGGAAAGAAAATGAAAGAGGACAAAGCCGGATATATTCTAAATGTTGGGTCTATCGCAGGATTCCAACCTGGCCCTAATATGTCTGTTTATTACGCCACAAAGGCCTTTGTAAATTCATTTACAGAAGCATTGCATGAAGAATTAAAACCTTATGGTGTTAACTGCAGTCTTTTAGCACCTGGGCCGACTGCAACGGAATTCGCAAAGAATGCCGGCAATGAAAAGAGTATGCTATTTAAGGGACCTTTTGTTACAACTGCTACTAGCGTTGCAGAACTCGGCTATTACGGGCTTCTGAACGGAATGGCAATCGTTATTCCTGGAGTGCTCAATAAAATTTTAGTATTTTCACTTAGACTTTCGCCAAGATCCTTGATCAGAAAAGTTATTTATCGACTTAACTTAATTAAGTAGCTTTTCTAAATAGCTTTCAATTTTTACAAAATAATATTTGGCAGAAATAGGTCTGAACTTATAAGTTTATAATATTAGGTGTATCATATTGGAGGCCCATGAATGCATTTCGCATATTTATTCAACGACTAGGAGAAATTATGAATAATTTTGCGCTGTCTTTAATCTTGTTTTTTTTCTCACTTAACTCCTTTGCAAGCGACCTAGCCCCAGAAGTCAGTCTTGAAGACCTTAAAAAATTAGTAGACAGCAAAGGCGCTGTTATTATCGACGTGAACAGCGCAAAAAGCTACGAAAGCGGACATATACCGGGAGCTATTCATTTTGCAAGCCACGAGAAGGATCTTACGAAGGTTTTACCAAGCGACAAAACAGCCTTAATAGTAGCCTATTGCGGCGGAACACTTTGCACAGCTTGGGAATCTGCAGCAAAAAGTGCTAAAGCTTTGGGATACACAAATATAAAGCACTTTAAGGGTGGTATCAGTACATGGAAAAAATCCGAATTGAAGACAGAAATGGTAACTAAGAAGTCATAATCTCTCAGAGGATAACATGTTTAAATTCGCGTTATCTGCCCTTGCAATTTGTGCTTTTTATTCGAATTTACTGTGTGCAAAAGATCATTTGTACACAGTAAACAATAAGTCTTACGAATCCTACTATAAAGACAAAGGTAAAACCGCGACCTTAGTTTTTATAATTCATGATTGGGATGGCATTGGCGAATACGAAGTAAAGAGGGCAGAAATGCTCGCTAATCTTGGCTATTCAGTTTTTGCTATTGATATGTTTGGCAAAGGGATACGACCCAAAGACGATAAAGACAAAAAAATTCTAACGTCTGAACTTTACGGCGATAGAAAAAAAATGCGTCAATTGATCAACGCAGGAATAGAAGAAGCGCGCAAGCTTGGTTTAAATACAAACAATGCAGTCATGCTCGGCTATTGTTTCGGCGGCAGCGCAGCGTTAGAACTCGCTCGCTCCGGTGCAATGATGAGGGGTTATGTTAGTTTTCATGGAGGACTAGCTACCCCGCAAGGCCAAGACTATTCTAAAGTAAAGTCGCCTCTTTTAATCATACATGGTACTGCTGATTCTGTAGTTTCTATGGACGAATTTGCTCGGTTAGCAGTGCTTCTGGAACAGTCGAAAGTTCCCCACGAAATGATTTCCTATAGCGGTGCTCCGCATGCTTTTTCGGTATTTAATTCTCCAGCATACCGCAAAGATGCCGATATGAAATCTTGGTCACGACTGACAGCTTTTTTGAAAGAATAAATTTCAATACAAGATTTATTTAAAGACAACTTCGGACTTTTGAACTTTGTTTTGTTTTAATAGCTGCTGACTTGCAGCCCCCTCTACCATTATAAGAGAATTATTGTTTTTAATTTTATTTAAATAAGTATTCCACTTAAATATTTGATCAAAAGTAAGATGAGAATACTTTCCTTTGCCAATTTTAGTCAAAAGAGCATCTTGATTTATGAGGAACAATTCCTGTATTTTTACATCTTCTTTGCTAGAAAAGCTGTCTCTAATAAGCGAAAACTCATCAATCACCGCCTTAAATATATCGTCCGGATTAAATATGACACTATTGTCATAACCGAAGACCCCTTGACCTTTTATATTAAATCCCCAAATCAAGTGGCCACTAGACAGCGCACCCATTTCCTTTATGCCGTTTGTGACTATTTGAATATTTTCTTTCGCCCAATCTGGATATCCATTTGGGGTTAGACCCCAACCATTTGCACTTGACCATAATACAATCGGCTTACGATAGATATTGGAGTGAATAGCCATATTGCGCACTAAGTTATATAGATATCCCAAATCTTTAATCCGCTGGGTTGGAAGAGAGTCGTGATAATGGGTATCAGCAGAAACAATAAAGTTAGCCGGAGTTTTTGCGAACAGCGCCTCTATGCTAGGGAACCAAAACATCTCCCGTTGAATGTGAAATGTCATCATCGTCCATACTGATGAATTTATCTTTTGCCACATGCTGGCTGTAATGCCTGCATAATCTGCGATCTGTTCAGCTAAAAATTTTCCGCGAATTTTTAAATACTCTGCACTAAGAGCGGATTCTCTTGGTGGCAGTAAATTCAGACTAGTTCTTTTTTTGAACTCATTTTCGGCCGCCTCAGAAAAATCCGCGCCCTGGGGCTCATCGGCAAGGTTTAAACCGACTATATTATTATATTTGGAAACATACTCATCATTAATCCAATTGTAGTAGGTACGAATGTCTTTTTGAAATTGATCGTGATAGAAGCTGGCGGTTTCGCCAGATCCCCATATTTTTAGCAATGATCCATCATGAGATCGTCGCAATGCATTTGGATATTTATTGTTCCAAGGTTCACTCATTTGAATTTGATAGCCGATTGCAAAAACAACTTTTAAATCGAGATCTCGCGCTATTTTCAGAGCCCAGTGCATACGCTCAATTATTGACTCACCTCTTTCCTGCGCTTCTTTGGAAAAAAGATTTTTCTCAGCTGATCTAGCGGCATGCCAGACTGAGAATGTCATTCCAACTTCATGTGGATAGCCATCTGCAATAAACCCTTGATTCGCATGAGCGATATAAACCGCATTTGCGCCATTATCTCGCATTTTTATCATATCTTGCCTAAGCTTTTGCTCATCAACGTCCGGTTCTACGGTATAAGCCCACATTATAAGATCTCGCATAGATCTCATTCCCGAGCTATTACGCGGATCAAAATCTGAGGGTGGGAAAACTCCTGAGCTATTTTTACAGTCGAGATATAAGGAAGAAGCAAAACCTTTCAAATTGCTCGTTAAATCTTCTACTTCCAGCCATTCTTGGGATAGGTATTTTAAATCGAGAATTCGAACTTTAGTATTTTGTTTCATTAGAACAAGAGATCCACAAGTACCACCTGAAGGAACTACACCAGATTTACATTCTCTTAAATGCAAGCCCAGCGGCGCCGTGACAGTACATTCCTGATCAACTTTAAATTCATTAACTTTGCTTCTATTTTTGTGATATCCATCACATGAAATGAAAATTGTAGCGATGAAGAATAGTAACGCTTTTAGACTAATTTTTTTCATTTGTTTTCTTTCAATTATCTATGATAAGGGTCAAATGATGTGCTGCAAAAAATAAATACCATATTGTTTTAATTGCAGAAAACGATAATTCATTTTTATAACGGAAGTTTATATGCAAACAGTGCCTCAAATACTCCTAAATCGTTTTGTCTTTATAATTGCCATGGCGAGTTGTCAATCTCCTTCTACCCCCGAAATCGTTTCTAGTTCAAAAAAACAGACAGTCGATCCTACTTTAACGAATATCGGGCTTGAAACAGTTGTTTCGGGTCTAACAAAACCACTTGCAATTGTTCACGCCAACGATGAACGACTATTTATTGTAGAACAAGCGGGAAAAATACTCGTCTTCGAAAACGGAGCTTTGCGTGCTACTCCTTTTCTTGATATCAGAGACCGAGTTGGCTCAAGTGGCAATGAACAAGGGCTTTTGGGGCTGGCATTTCATCCTGAATACAAAGTAGGCGAGTCTTCAAAACCACATTTTTGGGTTAACTATACTGATAAACAGGGAAATACAAGAATTTCACGCTTTTCTGTCAGTTCAAATGATCAGAATATTGCCGACCCAACTAGTGAAATTAACTATCTGAAGATTAACCAACCTTTTGCTAATCACAATGGCGGCGTCATTCTCTTTGGACCTGATGGTCACCTCTATGTTGGTACTGGAGATGGTGGCAGTGCCAACGATCCGCAGGGTAACGGCCAAAATCTGAATACTCTTTTAGGCAAAATTCTTCGTTTAGATGTCGATAGCCAAGCCGACAAATATTCAATACCAACAGACAACCCTTTTATTAACAAAGCGAATCATAAGCCTGAAATTTGGTCCTACGGCCTTCGCAATCCTTGGCGAATGAGTTTCGATCGTTCAACTGGCGATCTATACATAGCAGATGTTGGACAAAATAAGTTTGAGGAAATTAATTTTCAATCTGCTACTAGCAAAGGTGGAGAAAACTACGGCTGGAAAATCGTGGAAGGCCCTGAATGTTTTATGAATCCAAACTGCAATAAGGCGAATTTAGTTCCTCCCATCGCGTTTTATGATCGTCGTGGAGGTTGTTCTGTCACTGGAGGATATGTTTATCGTGGTACAGAACTAACGAATTTGAATGGTAGCTATTTTTATGGCGATTTTTGTCAAGGTACTATATGGCAGCTTAAAAAAGTCTCTGGCAGATGGAGATCTTCAATAGCATTGCAAAATGCTGGGCAAATATCTTCTTTCGGCGAAGACCATAAAGGGGAATTGTATTTAAGCGACTTTGGCAGTGGCAGTATTTTTAAAATAATTCAAAATGCCAATTAAAAAAATTCTACCTCAATAGAACGCTATTGAAGCCATTTACTATCGACTTCGGTATCGGCTTATTAATGTGAGTAGACTTCAAAAACCTCAATTTACTGTAGCACTCTGAAAGAAGAAAAGCTTCTAAGTCCCAAATTTGAGACATAGAAGCTTTCATCTCTCTAAGAGAGCTTAAAGCTTCAAAATGATTTTGGGTCAAGGCGGTGGCCAAACGAATGTAAAACTTTTCGACGATTTCGACAAACTTCTCTGAATTTATCTTTTGCAGAATACCATGCATATCCAATAGAGCCTGTCTCTCGACTGGATTTAGATTCTTCCACCAATTTGAAATTTTAGGTGTAGATTGAATGGCACTAATTCTGCCACCAGAAAAAATGGATAAATGTTCATTTATTAAACTATGCAGATAAAAAATATCAAAATTCCAATAATAAGCCCCACTAGCCTCTATCAACAGATATAATGTGTACTTCCAAGTCTCAATAGCCTTTGTTTGGCTAAGTAGTACAAAAAGAGGGTGATGACTTGCAGATCTATGGCGACTGAAATAAAAGATTTTATCGGGATATTTGAACCAAGTTTGCCTTTGCAGAGATCTAATTATATTTTCACTGCCGCTAAGACGTTTAGCAGAAGTATTAGAAGCAGACTTGCACCTCGAATCTAGATCAACCAAGAGCTTAGTTATTTGTGGTCCTGCAAAAATGCAGAATTTTGCAATTATTTTCTCAAGATCTGAACTTTCCTCCAACATTAAATCAATGTCTTTGGGGTCTAGAACAAGGGGAAAAAAATCAATTCTATTTTCGCTAGTCATGTTCCAAGGGCTATTTAATTCCAAAGCTAATACTTGTCTTGACTTCAAAAGCGTCAAGCAGCGCCATGATAAATCTGGTTTCATTAACCTAACGCTTAGAGAAAACATTCTATCTAAATCATTATTTGTAAGGCTGAATCGGCTAGATTTAATTCTAAATAATTTAAATTCCGAATCATCAAAACCGCGTGACTTGGCCAATCTTATTAAATAATCGATCGATTGCGAAGATAAACAATTTGTCTCATGGAGATATTCATCAATTTCTTCAGAGCTCATTACATTGAATTCACCGACAACAGCGAGTTGATGCAGCATCATTTTTCTATCAGTAACAGAAAAATTATTTAAAGATGTAATATGATCGCTCGCAGATCGCACTAGCTCTTGCCATGAGAAATATTTATCATACAAAGGCGAAGCTTGAAGACTTGAATCAATATTTTTCGCCTCCCACAATAGAACTTCCGCGTCTTTTCCTTGGACAACAAACAAATGAATTCGGGCCAAAACATGTAAATATTTTAAGTCCTCAAATTCCACTATTTTCGCTTCTTCAATCACCGGCTCCCAAAATGCCGCCTCAACTCTTCCTTCTTGATATTCTCGCGCATGATTTTTAAAAACTTCAAGTAATGCAGGAAGCTTCTCTCTAAAATTGAAATGCTTGATGAGCACTCTGCTCATACTTCGCCATGCGGAAGGCAAGCCTGGTAGCCAATTTGTTATATCTTCAATTAAAAAATTAAGCTCTTCTATATAGCCACTTGATAGATTGGGGGTTAACTTAGCTCTTTCTATAGTTCCATCGAGTTGAGATAGCCGCAATTGCCAAGAAGATTTATCAGCTAAGCTTGTTTCGATTTCACCTTTTTGGCGAATTCTTGTGTGGCGAATTTTAGCCAAAAGACTCAAGGCTTCAGGAAAGTGCTCCGAGTCGTTTGGGATTTGATTTAAAAATCTTCTTGCGTCGTCATAGATTCCAATACTTATTGCATGCGAGGCTACGTAGATCACAAAAGCCTCTAAACTCTGCAGAGTGATATTGCGGAGCGCAGACACACTGTGAAAAATCTCTGATTTGTGATTTAAAAAAAACAAATATGCACTTGATAAATCGATGTTCTGTCTCATAGCAAGATATATAAAATGAGCTTCTATAGGCAGCAAGGCATTTGAATTACGTACACTCAATAAAATCATAGTGATAGGCGTCGGTTCACTATGAAATTCCCAAAAGGTCCGCGCAATTCCCTCACGTATCTTTTCATGAACCAAGAGGTACCAATCAGCTTGCCCCTCGAATATTTCATTTAACAGCTTAAAAACATCATTTTTATCGCCATTTAGATAACAAACTTCTACCAATTTCGCTTTTGTTGACTCCGAATTGTCTGACTGAAGGATTTTTTTTGCAACTACACTTATCTCGCTCCAAGCCGCGTCTTTATCGATCAAATACTTTAATTGAATCTGAAAATCGGTATGAGCACTTTGCTCTGAAAGCTTTTCATCTATAATCTCCGGACGTTTAGATACTACAATTTTTTTTGCTGCTAGTTCTGGACTCTTTGAACCAGATATTAATTCCATCGATTCTGGGCTAGGAATTTTGCTCGCAAAATTAGTGGATGTAAAATATTCGATTGTTAAGGACTTTATTTTATCTTTTGCATCTTCACTTATTGATAATCCCTCATTTTCTCGCAGAATTCGGGCCAGAAGATCTTTAGAGCGCAGGCTCAATTTTCCATCTTCTAGATGATCAGACATAAATATTCCTTGCTTAATTAAATTACTGTTTCTTTTGAGTTTAGTTAATTTTACCACAAGCCTAGGTGATTTCAGATGGTTTTTCGAGAATTTTAAGTTATAAAGAAGTCTAGTATTCCAAAGTTACCTTTGTTCAATATTCTCAGCAGCAAGGTCTGGCATGCAAACCTCAAAACAAAATAATATGAATAACATAGAAAACAGCAGCGCCGAGAAATTAAATTTAGAAGAAATTGTATTTCTAGCCAATAAAATCGGGCTGGAATACGCTGACGCCAAGAGAGACATGGACTACTTGGAACTTATGAAAGCGACCATAAAAGCCCGTATTTCAATTCGCTTGGATAACGATAGTCTGAGTGAAACGAAGCTACGTCGACTAACGGAGACCGACCCAGAATATGTGAAGTTTCTCGAAGACCTTTCAGAAGCAAAGTCTCGCTGTGAAAAGCTCCGCATTAGATACGATTCTTATAAAAATCTATTCGAAGCCAAGCGAAGCATGCTGAGCTATATGAAAGCAGAGATGAAATTAATTTAGTCTGAAACTAGCTAATTTAATTGACTCATTCGTTTACGAAGCAGAGTAGCTTCCGATAGGTGTTGGGGGTCGTTGCCAGCGACGGCAATAAATTTCTTGTAGTATTGTAAATACTTTTTGTCTTTCTTAGCTTCATATGTTTTGCCTAATATTAAATAAGTCTCTTTCATTTGGGGCCGTAAACGTGAGGCTCTTTCAAGCATATTGATCGCTAAATCATATTTTTTTTCTTGGTACATGCAAGTTCCCAGCCCAAGGAGCGCACTTGGCAATAAGGGCTGCGCCTTAAGTGCGCTTTGATAGAATCCCACAGCTTTTTTACAATTATTTTTTTCTAAATACAGATCACCTTCTACACCATCAATATAAACAACTGATTCTTTCGTTGCATGTGTTCGAGCATTCGAAATGACAGATTGTGCATCTCCGTGACGCCCAAGACTTAGATAAACTCGGGCGAGGATGACGTTTGATTGGATATCATTCGGCGCTTGTTTCTGAGCAACGCGAGCTGTATTAAGAGCTTCACTGTAATAACGTATTTGGTAATAGCTCCATGCGAGAGACTTTAGCGCTTTTAAAGATTTAGGTGAAACTTTTAGAGCGTGTTTGTAACGAAAGATTGCTTCTGCGTACTTATCGCGGGCTCGATAAGCCTCTGCTAAATAGAAGTTGGTATCGAAGTCATCGCCAAAAGAGCGAGTTGCCATTTCTAAACTCTGAACGGCTTTTTTAAAATCTCCAAGCTTTACGAGCACCATACCCAAATTGCGAAATATTGTCATATTTTTAGGCTGTTCTCTTAGAGCTTGTCGATAAGATTCTGCGGCTTCTTTATATAAACCATCTTTTGCATATTGATTGCCTTGCGCAAGATAAGTTGAATCAGAAGCAGTAGTTCGACAAGAAATATTTGCGACTAGTAATGAAGCAATAAATAGTATTCTTACATACATGGATATCTCCCTTTGATGTACTCATTCATAATTGTACTTCTGGTTTGGTCAATTTGGTAAAACACCAAATTGCTTTTTTAAAAAAAAACCTATTTTGCGAAATTATTTAAGATTGTTACAGCGGAATTTTAGCTTGTAATAGGATTGAATTTAACGGATGTAGTACTCTTCAAAGAGAGTCCAACATAAATTATTTCTGGAATAGAAAGACAACATGACATGCTCTCTTTCCCAATCTTTATAACTTGCGTTTTGATAGGTATAATAGCGGATATCCATCGTGCCATATTTTCCTGTTACGAGACCGTCGGGCGTGGGCATGAACTCATCTAAGTAATAGCACTCATTTGGAGAATTTTTAATGAATGGTAAAGACACTGGATTTCCTGGCATATCCTCTGAGTTTAAAGTTACACATGCACTACTTAAGAGCAGCAAGGGTATTATAAAAAGAGCTATGATTCTGAAATACATTGGAGACTTAAACCCTTCTATATTACGCGAAAACTATCTGTTGCAATTGAAATCGGCATTTTCTTTGCTTTCTTTAAGAAAGCATTTTTTTACCAACAAGTCCCATTCAATGTTTTTAGTTGTAATGTTTGCGATATTTACAACAAATTGTATTTTTCAAAAAGGCGAGCAAGAAAGTCTTTGGAAAAACCTCGATGAAGTTGAAGCTTTGAATTGCGAAGATGTCGCAGTTGAAAAAAGTGTTTTGAGAATGGATCAATTTCGGCGTTTAAATAGCCGCGGCGATCGATTTTGGGCACAAACAATAGACCGCAGTAATAATGTTGAACATCAAATCTATAAAAGAAAAGACGGAGATCTCGAACTAGAGAAGGCGAAAAAAACATTTTTACCACCTAGTTTTTTGAATTTGGATTTCGACAGCAAGGATTTTGAAAATACAATTCCAGTCATGACTCACACAAAAAATAATCAAAGTAAACTGGAATTTAGAGATACTGACGCTAATACGATTTCCCAGGAAACTTTATTAAACATAAAAATTAATCAACGATCGAAACTTAAAAAATCTGCCGATACTTTTTATTTGGCATCTTTTGACCACGGCTCCATAATTAACCTAAAAAATAACAGAACATTTGCCGCAGGAAGCATCGACGAAGTTGAATTTGATTTCTTTGTGAATTCAAATAACGAGATATTTTCAATTACTCGTAAAAGCTCGGATGAAACTGGCGGCGAGCCAAAGGATCAGCTAGTCATAAGTAGGATTGATGGCAAAAAAAGTTCAGAAGTATTAAAGCTTTCTGGAACAAAAAGCCATGGGATCGAAAGCTGGACCGCATATAGCCCGACTGCAAATGATGTTTATCTTTCTTATTTTGAAGGTGATTCTCTAGTTGGTACAAATTTATACCTGTGGCTGATAAAGATCGATATTTCTGGATCAGAGCCTAAAATGATTTTTGAATCAAAAACCGCCATTGCTGACAGTCATGTATCGGACCCAATTCTTCAAATCTTGAATAATAATGCACATATAGGCTACACCCAATGGCTTGACAACGAGGCAACTCTTAGTGTCACGTCGCTTCCACTAAATAATACTACTCAAGCAATGAAAACAATGTCCTATGGAGTTCTCCCTCAAGGCTCTTCGCTGCTAGATCTTTTTGAAGATCAAGAAACCAATTTATTATTCAGTATACTTAGAATTCACAATAGCAATTCTTGGCATTATCGTTTATGTAAAATTGACGCTTAGGAAGTGCTTTAATGTATAAAGAATAGCTCCAGATTGATTTATGATGAATTTAAATACCGTTTTTTTAAGAAGCAGAGATTTTACTCATTACAGCTTAAGTCTTACGACTGGGCTAATTAATTTTGCCAAAGACATAAAAATTAGCCATTCCATATTTGCATTGCCTTTTGCGATATCTGTTTTTTTTATAACAAATGTTAGTTTCCCTACTCTTCAACAGGCAACTTGGTTATTGATATGTATGATTTGCGCCCGTAGCTTTGCGATGGGATATAATCGACTTTCAGATGCTGATATCGACTCTTTAAATCCACGCACAAATTCAAGAGCACTTCCTTCAGGAAGGATAACCAAAGAACAAAGTCTATTTTGGATTTTCTTTTTTGCAGCCGCCTTTATTTTTGCCGCCTTTAAACTAAATCCACTTGCGGGTTACTTAAGTTTGCCTTTACTCGGAATACTTGGGCTCTATTCTAAAATGAAACATCTACATTGGTTGACCCATATTTATCTTGGGGCTTGCTTAGGCCTTTCTCCAATAGCTGTTGTTGTTGCGATTAATGGATCATTTGATTTTCACGCTATTTTATTGGGCTGCGCAATTTTATGCTGGACTGCAGGCTTTGATATTCTTTACTCACTTCAAGATCAAAAGTTCGATCAAAAAATGCACTTAAAGAGCATACCAGCATACTTTGGCGTCCAAAAGTCACTCATCATAAGTCGGTTTCTCTTCGCATTAATGGTTGGTTTGTTGCTAGTAATTGGCTTAACAGCAGAACTTGGCCTACCCTATTTTTTAGGTGTTCTTATTATTTCAACTCTACTTTTTTACGAACACTTTTTAATCCGAGATTCGAAAGAAGATGCGCTTTCAAATAATATCGGCACGGCTTTTTTTAATGCCAACGCATCTGTTAGTTTAATTTATGCATTTTTCGCTGCTTTAGATGCACTCTGGGTTCGTTTTCCTTAACAAATTTTAAAAGAAATATTGGAAATTTAAGTGAAGATTTTAGTCGGTATAACAGGTGCATCAGGTTCGATTTATGCCCAAAAACTAATTACAAGTTTACTAGGTAAGGTAGAAAGAATTTATATTGTCGCCACAGAAACTGCATTAAAAGTTACTTTACATGAATTAGCAAAGCAGCCGGAGACTACGCTAAGCGATTCCACCTCTCAGCCAGAAATTTCTCTCATAGAACTTTTAAAAAACAAAGTTCCTAGCGAATACAAGAAGACCATTAAAATTTTCAAACATAACGACTTTTTCGCGCCGATCGCCAGTGGCTCTTCGGCACCATCGCATATGGTCGTCGTACCTTGCTCGATGGGAACCTTAGCAAGAATTACAACTGGCGTATCTTCCAATCTCCTTGAAAGAGCCGCCGATGTTGTGCTTAAGCAGCAACGGCCTCTAATAGTCTGCCCTAGAGAAGCTCCGCTTAGCGCTATTCATTTAGAGAATATGCTTAAACTAGCGCGACTAAACGTCAGTAT
>JAGOVF010000098.1 GCA_018060885.1 Oligoflexales bacterium
GTTTCTATGAGGTTTTTGTCGTGTCGGCGTTCTTCTCTGGCGATTTTTTCGCCGCTAATTTTATCATTTCAATTTAGTTCTATCAGCTTCGGAATAACAGCTTTTGATTCTGAACTTCATGATTCTTCCCAGCAACCTAGTGCAGCCGTCGCCGTTGGGCAAAGATTGACCCGACCACAGCTTATTGAAGACTCATTATCGGGGGGCGCTATTATAGGCTCTCCTGGCGAAGTCGAAGTTTTTAGCGATTTAAAGTCTGGAACTCCTAGGTTGCTTAGATTTTTAAATCGGCGTTCTTTAGCAAGTAAACAAATAACGCAAGAAAGTCTCGTTGCAAAAGCGGAAGAATTTATAAGTCAAAATCCTCATCTAGGTTTGTCTCTCAATGATCTTCGACTCGTAAAAGAATCTGTTTTGTTGGTCAATGATGTACAATCCATTTCATTTGATTTAATAAAGAACGGTTTCAAAGTTGAAGACGCAAGTGTAATTTTTCATTTCAAAAATGGTGAGATTGTTCAAGTCATCAATAATAGCTTTTCAGAGGCTTTGCCTGTTGAAGCGGCGAGAAAATTCTCAGACTTTGATCTTGGTTCTTTTGTCGTGTCAGCATTGCTAGCTAAACATGCCGATAAATTAAGGGAAATTTATCGCGTCAATGATGAAGCTGATACGTACCAGCTGGTTCACGTGGCTGAATTTGAAGTCGAAGTTGCTGGAGTGCCATATATAGTTCAAGTAGATGTAGCAAATCGTAGAATCTACGAAGTAAAATCTGCACACATTAGCTTTAATGGATTGGCACAAGCTCACCTCTATCAACGCTGGTATAATGAAGAATTGACAACCTTACCTCTCAAAGAATTAGAAGTTGGCAATAAAATTTTCACTAACAATGAAGGCCAATTTTTCTCGGATTCTGAGATCGGACCGGTAATGTTAAAAGGTCAGCGAGTGGTGGTTGTCGATAAATATAAAAAGCCAGTGACGATTACGGATTCAAATATTAATGAAGATTTTGAGCATCATTTGATTTATGAGCGAGATCCGACATTAAAAGACAGCCAAGACACTCACAATGATCGTATGACTTCGCAGGCAATGATTTATTACCATGCGACTGAAATCGCGCAAATGGCAGAGCGTTATGTTCCCAATAATGAGTGGTTAAGAAAGCCACTTACTGCTAATGCGAATGTGAAAGGTTTCCTCGGCTTAGGTAGTTGCAATGCCTATTGGAATGGAAAGTCGATTAATTTCTTTAAAGGCACAAAAAAATGCGGTAACACAGGTTTAATATCTGATGTCGTTTATCACGAATGGGGACATGGATATGATGAAAACACTGGCGGCATTAAGGATCGACCTTTTTCTGAAGGAATTGGCGATATCATGGCAATGGTCATGACATTTTCTCCAAAAATTGGCATTGGGTTTATGCGTCCTTCTTTCGATCCAGTGCGTGATGTTACAGAAGATAAGATTTACCCAGATGACAAACAATTTATGAATTTTCATGCTGAAGGTATGATCATTGGGAGTGCATTTTGGAACCTATATGAAGCACTTCTTGCTCAACACGGGCAAGTTAAGGCCGCCGACATAGTACGTAATTATGCATTCAAAATGACATATATGGCAGCGCGTTATACGGATGTCTATGACGCATTGGTAGTCATCGATGATGATGACGGAATTTTGGAAAACGGGAGCCCTAATTTTTGTACGCTAAACAAAATTTTCAGTCATCATGGATTGGCAAAATCTGTCGGCAAATGTGGCTAGGATTGTATAGATTTTTCAATTGAAATTAGAAGGGCTGCAAATGCAGCCCTTTTTTGATCTACTTTTTCAGGTAAGTTATAGTTATTTTGTCTCCATCTTCAGGAATTGAATCGGCTTTAAATTGAATGGTTTTGCTTCCTTTGTTGTACTTCCAATTTTTTGATTCAATTTCATTGATGAATACTTTTATACTATCTTCTATTGGCTCGACTTCTAGAGCAATTTGTGTGATTTGTGCACTGATTTCATAGCCCAAGTCCTCTAAGAGCTGATCCCAGTTATTTTCACATATGCTTTTGATCGTTCCACCAGTTTTTTGTGCTGCTTTGATGTATTGGGTGCCTTCTTCTTTTGGGTTTCCATTATTTGATTTACACAACTCACCATTTTGTTTCCTTGTGCCTGTTATTGCAGATAAGGCATATTTTCCCGCCCCTTTGTGTTGGTTCATAAAATTAATAAAGTCATCTTCTGTATGGCGATAGCGAGTAAGTCCTTCTTCCCAAAAATTACGATTTTCCTGGCCACCCGCCATTGATAAACCAATGCCGTCATCTTCTTCATCACTTACTACAATTACCGCCAAAAATGCATCTGGGCGAATAAGTGCACTGTTGCTGCCATCAATAGATTTTTGAAAGGCCATTTCAGCTGCTTTTAAACCATGCTCGAATCCAGAGCCGACTGTCCCAACTTGGGCATTTTGGGTAAATTGAGTAATTAAATTTGCGGAGCCATTGCTTAAAACTTGTAAGTCTTTGGGCCCGAAAAATTTACCTTGATTGTAAGTCGTTTTTCCATAGGCAATAGGACAGCTTCTATCTTCAAGTTTTTGAGCTTCAATTTCACCAGTTTTGCAGATGTCCGTGCTTGTAACTGCCGTTTGAAAGTTTAAGTCAGAAACTGCGAGTTCACTGATTAAAGAAGCAAATCCATCAGCAAGTAGTGCTTGCTCTTCTTTCATAGATCCAGAGCTGTCGACTACCCATAGTATGTCTATTTTGTTATTAATGACTTGGGTTAAGTTTAGTGTGACGAGAGTTTTATCTTCAGTATCATCGCCACCGTCGGCAGTATCGTCGCCACCGTCGGCAGTATCGTCACCACCGTCGGCAGTATCGTCACCACCGTCGGCAGTATCGTCACCACCGTCGGCAGTATCGTCACCACCGTCGGCAGTATCGTTACCAGCGTCGGCAGTATCGTTACCAGCGTCGGCAGTATCGTCACCGCCGTCGGCAGTATCGCCGGGTATTTCATCTACGCCATCGTCTTTGGGTTTGGCGTTTCCTGATCCGCCCGTTTTGGCTGACTCATAAAACGATGGATCAGGCTGACCGCAGCTAGATAATAAGAAGATGTAAAAAATTACTAACAAGTTTCCAGGAACAAAAACTCTTGTCCTGGAGCATGGATAACCTCTAAGTTCCATTTTTGCCCCCTAGCAATCTATGAGTTGCCCTTTTTCTGGCAACTGTTTTTCAGACATCTAGGTCGGACTTTTTGGGAAAAACTTTAATTTCCTAGATAAAATAGAAGATATTAGCTATGTAGGCTGAGATGTGAGGAGGCTGCATGGATCAGGATTTATTGGTGGATTTAGAAAAAATTAATAATATTACTTTGAATTCAGATGCTTTCGAATTTTTAATGCGAAATGAAGCTGAAGAACTTAAAAACAAGCTACGCAAGCAAATGGTTCAAGCAATTTCCCACTATGAAATGATCGCTGAAGGTGACCGAATCATGGTGGCAGTCTCGGGTGGTAAAGACAGTTCGATTTTACTGCTGCTTCTAGAGGATATTAGACGGCGTTCAGAAATAAACTTTAGTCTTCACCCAGTCATGCTCGACCAAAGGCAGCCGGGCTTTTCAGCATCGGAATTCTTGAACTGGTTTGGCTCTCTTGGATTGCCAATCGATCTAATAGCTGAAGATACTTATAGTATAGTCAAAGAAAAAACACTACCTGGTAAGAGTTATTGCGGACTCTGTTCACGATTGCGACGGGGGATTTTGTATAATTACGCAGTAGAAAAAGGCTACCATAAAATTGCCCTGGGACACCATGCAGATGATAGTGTGGAGACACTTTTTTTGAATATGTTTTACAACGGTAGAATGGCCGCTATGCCTGCAAAACTAAAATCAGATGATAAAAGAAATCAAGTAATTAGGCCGCTGATTTTTTTGCGCGAAAAAAGTATTCAAGAGTTGGCGTCATCACTCCAAATCCCTGTTATGCCGTGTAATTTGTGTAGTAACCAAGAAAGAATGCAGCGCCAAGAAATAAAAAAACTTCTCAATAATATAGAAAGTTCTAATCCCCTAATCCCTAACAACATCCTAGCTGCGTTAAAGAATATCAAACCGAGTCAATTGTTAGACAAAGAGCTTTTTGATTTCACAAAACTATAGCTTTTTAGGGCGGCTCAAATTAATTTGTAATTAAGCTATTGATTTTACAACAATAATTCGAATACTCTAGATGTTTGTATTCAGGCATATTTGTGATAGAAGCGACTGGCCATTTTTGGCAGCTCGCTTGTAGAAGTAAAAATTGAGACGAAAATTTCAATGTCTAAAATCATTTTAAATTCAGATCGCTATGACGTTATCTCATTGCTTGGCAAAGGTGGAATGGGGAGTGTTTATAGAGCTCAAGATAAAGAGCTCAATAGAATCGTTGCACTAAAATGCATAGAAAATAATCTAACAGAAGGCGGAATACGTGAAGCAACTCTTCGGGAAGCAAGGACACTTGCCAAACTTAATCACCCACATATTTTAAAAATTTACGATGTCTTTGAGCAAGATAGCCAAATTTGGATCGTTAGTGAGTGGATTGAAGGAAAGTGCTTGCAGGAAATGGGCGGAGTTTTTCCGCTTCCCATCGCAGTTGCAATCGCATTGCGAGTTGCTGAAGCGGTGGCTTACACCCACACGCAGGGCATTTTGCATAGGGATTTAAAGCCGCAAAATATAATGCTTGATCAAACTTCCGGCAGAGTCGTCATCATTGATTATGGTGTTGCTTTTAGCCCAGGAAGCAGCGGCAAGACTTTAGTTGGAACATTTCGCTATTTAGACCCAAGTGTATTAGCTGGAGAAGCTGCGAGCTCAAACTCTGATCTTTATTCAATGGGTTTAGTTTTTGCGGAACTTTTGACTGGTGAAGTTGTGCTTCCTGACCTATCACCACTTCCGCTCTATCAATATATTGATAAAGAATTGAAAAACCGTATTGAGCTAATTTGTGATGGACTCTATCCTCCATTAGCTGAGTTAATAACTAATCTGTTATTTCAATCTGCAGATGAGAATTTTTCAAGTCAATATGCTGTTAAAAAGCTCAGAGAGATTTTTTTCGAGTGGTATAAAGACAGTCCAGAAGATGTCATTTCAAAATATTTGTCGAATTTTAAAGAAGAAACATTTTCTGAAATAAAAGAAAAAATAGAATTACAAATTAATCATGCTTTAGAAAATGACAGCTTAAATATTAAGCTAAAAGGCCTGTGGCTATCTTTTTCAGATCGCTTTAATAAAAATAAAATTTTTGAGACTAAGGTCCTTAAAAATTCTCCGGATTCTGAAAAAGATTTACTGAGTGATTTTACTTCAATTCGGACAACTTCTCTTAAAAGTAAAAATCGCCAGCACTATCGCACTTATTTCGCACTAATAGCTTTATTGATTCTCGTGTTGTTTGCAGCCGCTTACTATATTGATCTGGGCGCTGACGGCCCAGATAATAATATTAATGAAGTAGCTCAAGCAACTGTGAACCCAGTCGGCAAAGTAGTTTCCACTTTACCTACAGGTCTAATTACTCCCACAGAAGTCACCGTTTCTGCAGAGGCTGTCGCTCCCCCTGTGCATAAAGTTACAACTCCAAAAACAGAAAAAGTTGCTGAACCTATACACGATTACTGCTCGGTTAGAATTTCTGCCAATGTTTGGGCGGATGTAAGTTTAAATGAAAAATATCTCGGAAGAATACCAAGAGCAGAACCATTCAAGATTAAACCTGGATCTTATAAAATTAAATTAAGCAGTCCATTTATAAAAACAATTGAAAAGAGTTTGATTGTTCCTGATTCTAGAGAAAAAGGCTTTTCTTTTAATTTAGAACTTCTAAGCACAACAAAATAGTTAAGGAATGAGCGATGTCAGAGCTTAGAGAAACGCCGCTACTCATAATTAGCAAAGCAGATGGCTCAATAGTTTATCAGGGAATATTAGCTTACAAAACCACCTCGCTATCTTCAGACTCACAAGCTGATGTGGTATTAAAAAATTTTGAATTCTCACTATTTATTTCCCCTACAGACAGAAGCACTTTTCTAATCCGCGATGCCAACAAGAAAGGTGAACAAATAGAGATTTTTTGCGGTCGGCCTATTGATTTCCATAACTATAAATTTTTAATTTTAAAAAAGTTAGAAGAAGGCAAGAATAATACTCAACAAATTGAAAAAAGTAGTCCTGACTTTTTAAATGATTTGATTCAATTGATACAGGCTCCACCAAGTAAATCGGGATCTGCGCTGGCAAAAAACATTCAGAATTTTCTTGATCAAACAATTAAACAAAAATCTATAAAAAATGCTTTTTTAGTAAGTTGCGTCGGTGGAGTTGACTATCAACTAGTAGCCTATTCCGGTATTGATGCAAAAACGGCTGAGAGCTTATGGAATAAAATGCCTGAAAATTTAATTCAGGATATTTTGCGCAAAAAATCAAAAATAATTCTTCCACAACACCTTCAAGGAAAGCGTGGAGACGAAACTACCGTGTATGTCGGAGACATTGGGTCAGTTGTTGGCTTTCCAGTAGTCTGTCAAGGTGTGGTTGATGGCATACTATGTATGGGCTTTGAGAATATTGTGAAAGATTTAGATGTAAATTTGCAGTTAGAATTAGAACGAGCTGCGGATCTAGTTGGTGTGTTGTTGCAGTTTTATATCTTGCGAGACGAGATTGATGTTGCCAAAACATCATTAGCTGCTCAAAAAGTCGCAAAAGATCGGCTTATGGTCGGAGTTAGTAATGAGATATCTGAAGTCTATAAAAATATTCAAAAGCTAGCGCCGATCGATTTTTCTTTGCTTATTAATGGGGAAACGGGAACTGGAAAGGAGCTGGTCGCTCGAGAAATTCACCTGCATTCTTCTCGCAACAAATGTCACTTTGTAGCAGTTAATTGTGCATCTATTCCTGAGTCTTTATTAGAGGCGCATCTTTTCGGTTATAAAAAGGGGGCGTTTACGGGCGCAATTAGTGATCATGAAGGCTTGGTTGCGAAGGCGCACCAAGGGTCGCTCTTTTTGGATGAGATTGGAGAAATTCCTCTTAATATCCAGGTTAAGCTGTTACGGGTGCTTCAAGAAAAGTTGTATATGAAAGTTGGCGATAACAAGGAGTTAAAATCAGATTTTCGCTTAATCAGTGCGACGCATAAAGATCTATTAAAATTAGTTGCAGAAGGACAATTTCGGCAAGATTTATACTATCGTGTTGCGGGCGCAGTGATTAAAGTTCCCGCTCTAAGAGAGCGCAAACAGGACATAATGGTTTTAGCGAAATATTTTAAGCAAAAATTTATTAAAGCAAATAATCTACCGGACAAAACTTGGTCGAATTCGGTGCGTCAAGTTATTGAAGCTTATAATTGGCCTGGAAATATCAGGCAACTGGATCACGAGGTGTGTCGAGCAGTGGTAATGTCAGAGGGAGAGAAAATTCGAGCAGAAGATTTTTCTGCTGAAATCTCTGGCTTGCTTTCAAGCTTGAAAACTACTTCTATTGAAGATTCGCATTCATATTCTGCTGTAGCCAAAGAAAGTATCGAATTTGCAGGTGCTGACATTGGGTCTGAATTGCTTGCAGATGCTAAAGATCGATGGTTAAAAGCATATATCGAAGCGGCTTTGCAAAAATTTAATGGTAACAGAGCTGATACAGCGAACGCGCTCGGGATTGGGCAAAGGACTTTATTTCGGTATATTGAGCAATTCAAGATAAAAGAAAATTGAGGATAAGATGCTTTTTAAACGTCTCTGTTTTTTTGCAGTATTTTTTTATATTAATCATATAGATCTTCGAGCTGATCCAACGGCAAATTCTGTTACTATAAATAAATCTGAAACTCTTTTTTTTCAAGGTGAGTATGAACAATCAGAAATGATTGTTAATAGCATGTTAATAGATCTGGAAAATTTTTCTGAAGAAGAAAAAGTAAAGCTTTTTGTACTTAAGTCGAGACTAGCTTTTGCTTTCGGTCGAGATCAATTAATTGAAAAATGGTTAATGAAAGTCTATGAGGTAAATAGAACTTGGAAACCAAATCCGGCGATAGATTCGCCTAAATCAATTGAGATTTGGCTAAAAATATTAGATGAGGCCACTGTTCAAAAGTCGGCTGATAATCCGCAAGAAAACAATGAATCTGTGGATGGCGTTAAGAAACCTAATGTGGCTAATTCCGAAAATTCTAACGTAGCTGACGGATTTACTATTCAGTCGCTTGATCAAAAATTAAAATCCAAAACGCATTTTTTGTTTAGTTTAATGCCGGTTGGGGTCGGGCATTTTCATAATGAGAAGTATGAAGATGGAGTTTATTATGCAAGTTTGCATGTTCTTTTTTTGTTTTTATCAAGTAATCGCGTTGGAACAGATGAGATCATAGATTCACGTTATAAAATGGATAATTTGATCCTACGCTCAACGGGGATTTTGGGAATTTGGGGCTATGAATTAGAGCATTTGATGCCAGAGCTCTATAAGAATGATTACGATAAAGCACAAGTAACGGACTATTTTCTTTCTTTCTTTCCGTTCGGAGTAGGGCAAAAGCGCAATAATCAAGTGTTAAAAGCCTATGTCATTGGAGCAGGCCAAATGGCTGGACTGGCAATGTTTATTCATAGTGAAGTAGAAAGCCAGAGAAACTTAGGTCGAATGATCATGTTGACGACCTATGCGTTTGGAGTCTACGATGCCTGGTATCACCACAAATGGGGCAGATTTCAAAGACCAGAAAATGAAAATAGAAATGCTTCGAGTATTGACTATCAACCACTTTTTACATATTTGCCTGAATCACAATCTATGGGTTTAGGTTTGCAGTTACAGTATAATTTTAATTAGTTATTGAGTAAGGTTGCCTGAATGAGTAAAGATTCTGATAACTCGCAAGAGTTGCAAGATAGTAGACTGTTAAGCTTTCTTGATGAAAATCAGGGCATTTTACTGCATTTTTTTGAAGCTCAAAAAATGATCAGCGACGTTGCAATAACTTGTGAGTTAAGGCCTAAGGCATTCTCTAGTTATCGAGACATAGTATTGAGTGTGCAATTGTTAGTATCATTTTTAAAAGACCAATCAACATTTGGTTTTTATGTTGATAGTGAAGAACCTAAGTTTGCAATAAAAATAGAAACCAATTCAAATGGATTTACGCGCTGTTTATGCATTCCGCATGATCTGGATTATCTGCCGGATGCTGTAACAGGTTTGGCGAGGGTTGTTAGAGAAAGTCCAAATTCGAAACAGACTTACACTTCAATAATCGAATTAAATAAGACTCCCATGCGAGAAGTAGTAAATAAAGTAATGCTTGAAAGTTTTCAGTTAGATGGAAGAATTCAAATTAGTGATGCAGTCGATCAAAGCCTTATGCTCTCAAGGGTTCCGGGGCAGTCAAAACAGAAGTTAATTGCTCAATTAATCGAAGAAGAAGGCTTAGGCGTCAATGAATACTTTTTTAAGCACCAAATAAAAATAAATGCGCTTTTAAATCAGATTTATAATAATGAGCAGGAAATAATATCGGCAGTTAAAAATAATTTGGGAATGGTGTTCTTAGATAGTAAGCCGATCAACTTCTTTTGTCCTTGTTCAAAACAAAGAATGGTTGAAAATTTACGTAATTTTATAAGAACCAACCCCGAACCGCTTTTCGATCCGGGGCAAAAGCAACTTGAAATAACTTGTGAGTATTGTCGTAAAGTTTATGCCATTAAAGAGATTGAATTAGTTGATTAATTAGCCGTTTCCTACTCCACTGCTCACATTTGATTTTTTGCAAGTAGTTACGGCGAATTTTTTTTGCTGACCAAACATTGTTTTCTCCTTTTAAAATCGTTTTGTATTAAGACTCGAGACATTCGATCCAACGATATAGTTATTCAGCAATATGTGTGCCAAAGGGGTGCGTATTTTATGAATTTTTCGCGCGAGCTTTAAGTTATTTAAATTAGATAGTTATACTCTTCTGCTTGTTCTGTCTTAATTTGTCGAATAGAGCTTTGCGTAGTTTTCGGCCAGATTTGGCAGTTGATCTTTAAGTTTGAATGACTTTATTCCGACAAGACACCTATCAATTTCATTTAAGAGTGTGAAAATGAACAACTACTTAGCAATGAAATATCAGTTTTCTTCAAAGTGGGTTTTGCCTGTTTCGATGCTTATCGCAATTGTGATTACTATTGCCTGCAATCCTAATAAACAAACGAACGCATTGCAGCAAGACTGTGTCAACAACGCGAGCTTGACGAGTGTCCAGACGCCTCTGAAACTAAACGGCAACACACCTGCATCCACTCCTGCCTACCATATAGGCGATATAGCTCTTGTCGGTGGCTATTTAGAGGTCGAAAATATTAAAATGGGAGAGAAAGTTCGTGGAGAAACGTCAAATTTTCAGGTCATCACTCGTAGCGCTCTTTTTGAGGTCGAGGCAGTTGATAATAATAGATTATTAGTTCGAGCTTGGGGAGTCAATGAGTTCCCTCTCGCGGGAGAAACACATAAAGTTCGCATGAAATTTGATGCATACAATACGGATAATAATAGCCATCTCGAAAATCCTTTAAATAGTTATTTAAGCCAAGAGCTCTCATTTCCTCGTCAGAATCAAATTGATGACTTTATTGGGCAGAAAATTATTAGTTCGAACGATGAAGAAGATCGCAGGTTAAAAACATTTTTGTTAAATCAAAGAATTGCTGAATCTACTTTTGTTCCCTTGAGTCGAGGTACTTTGGTCGGCGAAATCGATGCTAACAACGCCAACCCATGGTGTGCGAAACCAGATCTAGCAAGCGGCGATGCTCGTTGTGCTCCGTTTTATACTAACCGTGTTTTAAATTTTGAAATAAATTTGTTAGATCTGACTGAGGAAGTAAGAGTACAAACGAAAAATAATATCAACATAATATTCAACAACTATAAGCTTCGCGATCCGTCATTTGGCACCCAGGAAGAGAGCGATACTCTGAACATTAATTTAAAAAAATGGCGCTATTTAATGCAGTGGCAGCGCGTTTATGATGATCAATATGGTATTTATCAATTCTTTACTATTATTGAACACTGTAAAACCATTAGCGAAGCAGGATCTGACTGCGTACTTTTGAATAATAATCTTGCTCAAGCTGTGAATGCAATCAATAGTAATTTGAAGTATGAGGGAATAAATGGCAAATTTTATTCCCTGTTAAATTATCTGTCTGCGGTTGAAAAGCTCACTTCGATTACACCGAAATCTTTCACGGGTCTTTTAAATAGCGACCCAGTAGCGCTTGTCGACGCGGATCATCTATCTTTTTGTAATTATAATAATCAATTCAAGTGTGATTATTATAATGGAATTTTTGCTTCAATAAATAGTGCTGTCAATTCCGCACAGATACAAGGTGTTGGTTCTGCATTATTTCTAGATTATTTGAAAAAATCTAATCGCGCTCTATTGGAACAAACGCAGTCTGTCTATCTCGAAGTTATTAAAGGAATTCAAGCCAAGCAAGGATTAGAATTAGGTGTAGCAACAAATTGGCTACGCAAAAAAGAGGGTGTGCTAACTCCAAGGTATTCGTTTCAAAATATTTTGGCGGACAGCTCATCAGATGATTTTTTTGCGAATGATCCGATTTCAAACGATATTAAAGTTTTGCAAATTCCATTTAAAGGGTTTGATCACTCGGTGAGCGGTTCATCGTCTCAAGCTAAATTTGAATTTCAGGTTTTGCGTTCAAGCGAACAAAATAAAGATACTTTTAGTTATTGTGATCAAATTGGTGCTTTGTTAATGATTGACGGCAAATATCCTTTGCACGTGTTATCTAGCGTTAATAGCGTTTGTAAAAAGACAAACGGTTATTCTGAAGTTAATATTGGCGCTGTAGATGAGTCGGTTCCAGATGAGTTTGAAGTTTCGGCAAAACCGAGAACTGCAAACAGCGATACTATTACTGATGCGAACTGTAAATAAACGGTCCCGTATTAGCTATTTTAAAATTCTACTGACAAACCGCTCCCCATAAGGAGCTTACAGCTTCGACAGCTCCAGATCCGCCACCGCTGTCTTCTGTCTCAGGTGGCGCCACTTCTTTTGGCGGAGGTAGTTGTTCAATGTCACCTTCGACTGTCATGTCCAAATAATTTTTTGCCGTAAAAAGTAACGCGCGATGCAAGTCGAGGCGACCGGTGTTGGACTTTTCCTTTAATGCTTCCGGGAAGGCTTGGCTTTTTTGTAAAATTTCTAACATTTGGCTTTGGGTCATGTTTGGGACAACGGTCTTAATTAATGCAGCGACACCGGCAACAAAAGGCGTTGCCATACTAGTACCGCTGATGATTTTTGTGCCTTCTGGAATTATTGAAATAGGCCAAGTTGAGTAAATGGCTGTACCAGGTGCATTAATATCAGCTTGAGTGCGGTAGGCATCGCTCGCTTTTTGGCTCCAATGATTACTATATTCTGCAAGTGTTTCATCGGCATTACTTGCACCAACACAAATTGTCTGATCATAAGCACAAGGAAGCACTGTGTACTCGTTGAACTTTTTCGAGAAAAGGCCTGAGCTGTTTGAGCATTTTCCACCCAAGGGGCAATTTTCATTACCTGCTGCGACAACAATAATAACTCCCTGTTCAATAGCCTCTTCAAAAACTTTATTGCGCAGTTCTGACGCTTTTACATCTTCGAATTCAAGGCCAGCTCCTAAGCTCATAGACAATACTTTTGCTCCGTTGTGCATGGCCCAACGCACGCCTTTTTCAATAGCTTGAAATCCACCCGCGCCATCTTTTGTAAGAACTTTTATCGGCATGATTTTGGTATTAGCCATACTTGCAACGCCCAAAGGGGCTTTGTCATCTGGATCGGCTTTTCTGGAAGCTATAATTCCAGCACAATGTGTACCA
>JAGOVF010000236.1 GCA_018060885.1 Oligoflexales bacterium
GTCCTAGGTACTACCAACTCTTCTCCACCACCAACAGGCGGTGGCGTTGGAGGTATCCCTGGTGTTGGCGGTTCTACAGGCGGCGTTGTTGGAGGAGGTGGTGGTGGTGTTACTGTGGAATTTTTAGCAACGAAATTTACTACATCGCGCACCAAAAGCTGGCGCCCGGACGACACATGAACAGCTTCTATCCATAATGAATAGTTTGTATCGGCTTTTAAGTTTTTAAAGGTATAACGATCACGCTCTTCACATAGTATGAAATCAGCAGATTCTTTGGTTTTGCAGTAGATTTGAAATTGTGCTGTTTCTGGGCTTGTTTGATTATTTTTCGTGACCTGCAAATAAAAAACCTTTGAATCCCCTGCGCTGATGTCAACAATACTTGTTTTATTCGTTATATTTACACTAAAAGGAGATAAATCAAGTAATTCTGGAGTATCTTCATCGCCATCATCGCCGCCATTATCACTTTGAGAACTTGGAATAGTTATTCGAGCTGGCGTAATATCTTTAAGTCCACCTGCAAGAATAGCTCTCACTTTAAAAAGTAAATTTTTACCTGATTGCCGAGGTACTTCTATTCCATTTGAGCTACAGATAGAAAAACGATCGTTATCAGAACTCAATTTGCTCAGTTCATTTTCGTCTTTATAAAATACGTAGTAACATTCAAAGGCAGCCGACTCTTCATTAGATGCGTAACGAACTTTCAAAAAGTCCGCCGAAACATCCTTGTCTGTGATTGTTGTTTCGAGTCCGTTGTCCTGAACATAAATACTATTATTGGGGTCGACGTTTTTGTCCGCCTTTATATAAGACTGCTCGCAGCCAACAAACGAAAATACGAATAAAAATAGTAATTTAAAGTAACAAACAAGAAAAACCACCGTTGTGTGGAATAGTTTTTTAAAGTCAATAATCATAAAATCTCCCTTAAAATTCTTGGGAATACCCAAACACTGTTCACTTTCAAAGTGCCAAAGGCCTGAACAGTAATGCGCCAGTTTTTTAATATATTTTATAGAAAAAGTAAATTATTTTATAGAATTGTTAATAATTTTAAACAATTCTATGATATAGCTATAGGCGAAAGGCTTGCTTTTACTTTAGATTTGTGATACCTAGTGCGCGTTAGGTAAATGAATTGAAATCTCATCATCCTGTTTTAGGAAGGGCTCGAAAAAATGAAATTTAAAACATTCCTTCTACTAAATTTACTTTTAAGCACGCCATCGCTGTTCGCGGTACAAGTTAAAAAATGCCCACGCGCATTTAATCTAGATGTTCGCAATATCGAGAAAATCAATAAAAGCTATGTGCTTTCTGATGCAGCAAATCAAGATTACGCGGATTATGTTTCAATAGAATACTTTTTTGAAAATGAACTGACTTTCAATCGTAGCTTTTATCTAGAATCTAATTATGTTTCAACTTGCAGATACGCATCTTTAGATAATTCTAAGTGGTTTGCTCAAGCAGAAATCAAAGGCAGTGATAAAGAAGCCTATTTTACGCTGGAAATGTCAACTCCGTCGAAACTAGATCCCAAAGATTTTAATCGCTTTAGTTTAATTGCTTACTTGCCTCAAAGTGAAGAAAATGATCAATATAACTTCTCTCAAAAAACTATTAATATCAGCGCACATGGCGCAAATGACGTTTGGGATGAGTCTTTTAGATATTTTATTAAACTAGGTAGTGGCGAACTCGTTCTAGAAAATCAATTCTTGGTGGAGAACTTTCCAATACTGAGCCATGTTATTGAGTGCGATTCATTTACTCATCGAGATATGGTTGAAATGATTTACGACAACGAAGCGCTTTTCTCAGAACTAAACGATCAAGCTGCTGTTTTGCTGGGAAAATGGGCCGAGGATGTTATTAATAAAGAATTAATGTCTTTAAATGATTGTAATTCTAGGGAAGCATCTT
Organism: Oligoflexales bacterium; assembly: GCA_018060885.1. GTDB lineage: Bacteria > Bdellovibrionota_B > Oligoflexia > Oligoflexales > JAGOVF01 > JAGOVF01. Next base: position 1,936 of record JAGOVF010000236.1, read on the forward strand.
ATTTAAAGCTTCAACGCTTAATTAAAAAAATAAACATATCCATTGGAAATAAGTACGACTTGTTAAGTTCCAAAGCGATAAATAATGAGAATACACTTATTGCGAGAATGATCGATGTTTTGAATAAAACTGGTGTTCGACTTTGGATTATAAATAATACAAAATATTAAATTCGTTACTTTAATGAGCTATGCCATGTGGACAGACGCGGAGAGCTGAAGATTTATCAGCCAGCTTCTTCCACATTCTCGCTTTAATATTTTCAACATTTGGGCAATAGACACATTTATAGTACTTGTCGGTATTTTTTTCATACAAACATGCACGTTCCAACTTACCGTTAACAAATCCGGGATTATAGGTCACTATCTGATTACATCTGTTGTTGTTTACTTTATAATCGGTGATCTGAAGCAGCTCTCCCTCACAATCTCCCTCAGGAAGAGGTTTAGTCAGCTCGTCTTGTATCCATTGTGATACTTTCGAAATTTTAGAATAAACACCTGGAAAATTCGGTCGGGCACAGCCATCTCCAAAACTCACCACCCCCATTTGCAACCACTCTTTTTTCTGCGCATCCCACCAAACTAAGGGGCCACCACTATCGCCTTGACAAGAATCTTTGCCTCCTAATTTATAACCAGCGCAAATCATATTTTCTGTCAAAGTCGGATAACTCTGCTTGCAATTAGCATCATCAACCAGCGGAACTTCGACTTCTCGCAATACATTCGAACTATTTTTATTCTCTCCTAGCTTACCCCAACCGAGAGTTAAAAAATTAATCTGGCTCTTAGACTCTGTTTTTACAAATGGCAAATACTTCCCGGATTGTATGCCAGCTTGATCTGTTTCATCTCTTGCATGAGGAGTTATCCTTAATAAAGCAAAGTCGAAGTTATTAGTGCGATTTACATAGCTGGGATGTAAAACTATTTCCTGTATTTCGTAGATTTTTTCTTTCGGGATGATTTTCGACAAATCATGAACTCCAGAAATTGCTCTAAAATTTGGCGGTTTGACCTTAGATACACAGTGTGAAGCTGTTAAAATCCAATTTGCGCTTATTCGGGTTGCTCCGCAAAATTGGGTATCAGCAGCTTTATCGCTATTTCGGACTAATGCAACCATCCACGGACGAAGTTCGTAATTGGATTCTTGCCCGCCTACAATATTTAAATCTGAATTTGGATTTAATAAAGTTTCATTCTCTATGGAACAATGAAGTGCAAGTGAGGCGCTAATAACAAACCAAATCCAACGCATAAATACTCCGACTGTTTAGGTTAAGAATAGAAGTTAGAAAAAAATTCCTGTGAATTTAAATTAGCAAAGGGATGAGGTTCACTTATTTAGTCGGCCGTGCATAAGTCTTAAACATCAGAATGCATCTAGTGTTTAAAGAAAATATTTGATAAAAAAACTACCAGAAAACATGTTCCACCCCATTCATTTCTGGTAGTTTATGCGCCCTAAAGAT
>JAGOVF010000008.1 GCA_018060885.1 Oligoflexales bacterium
ATCTCGCACTTCTATTATGACACCCTCATTATAGTTTTTTGCAGCGATAGACAGTTTATAAGGACCTATTTGTTTTCCGCTAGTGCGCGGTCGAACATAGCCATGGTCAATTGAATTTGCTATTGCATGGGTCAATATATCTGAAACTTTCGCCAACAAAGATGATGGCCACAGTCCCACTTCGTCATCACATGATATTGAATCAAAAGCCAAGCGTTCTTTTTCAACACGATTCATTACTTCTTTTACCCGAGAAGCGAGAAGGCCAAATAGATTTGATGTGCCCTGACCTTCTTTTGAAAGCTTTAAGACATTAACAAATACATCTTTATAGACATCCAAAATTTCCAAAGACAAATTGAGGTGTCGCACAATAATTGAAAGCCAAGTTTCTCCATCTGACTCTTTTCCAGATGTAATGAGAGTTTCGGTATCGTGTATTAGTATCGTAAGATCTGACATCTCAAATACACGTGAGTTTCCTTTAATAGTATGAAGTCTTTGCATTACACTATTATCTAAATTTTGGCCGTCATTCATAGCACTAATTTCAATTAATATTCTGCCTAATTGGTCTATGCTGCTATCTATAAACTCTTTAATTTGTGCAGGATCTTGTGGCAAAATTACTGCAATTGCGTCCATCAATCGTTTGTTCTTCAAGCGCTCTTCAGCAACTTCGGCTTCCAATTTTCTCTTTTGAGTAATATCAAAGAAACTGACAATCACTTTTTTAACAATATCTTCGCCGTCCTTTATCGGGTGCCAATTGAGTGTCAAATACTTTAGGTCACCATTGACTTCAACCTGCACTTCTTTTATAAAATGCGCCTCATTGCCAATCCAAGCCAAATAGTCGTCTGCAACCGACATCCTCAGAGCTTCGTTGTTTCGAACTAACATTTCTTGGTCGCTCTTTGCATTATGAAATAGAAAATCAAAAACATCTTTGCCGACAAAATCCTGGGATTCGCAGCTAAAAATCTCTTTAACATGCTCAGAATACTGCGCAGAAATCGTTAAGTTTTCGTCAAACATAACTATACCCTGCTCAATGTGAGTCAATATTTCTTGGATCTTTTGCTTCTCTTCTGTAACTTGCCCCAAAGCTTCACGCAATTGAGCGGTTCTTTCATCAACCAATGCCTGCAAATGCTCTGTAAACATCTTTACTTTATGACGCATTTGATCAAAAGATACTGACAAAGCTCCAACTTCATCTTTTGAGACTACGTCAACCACAGTGTTATAGTCGCCATCAGATATCTGAGCCGCGATTGATCTTAATTTCAACAAAGGAACTGTAATACGATTAGCAAATAGGTAGAAGAGATAAGAAGACAACGCCAACATGAGCAATGCGCTTACACCCAGATAGGTCAGACTGTTCTTATAAGACTTCATACTAACAAGCGCAACGTTTTCTAAGTTTGAGGCAAGCTTTTGTTGGTTTTTCTCTTTTGCAGCGATAGCTAGAGCTTCTTCTTTTTTTATTAAAGAGTTTATTTTCTCTAAGCTGATCACATAACGCACATAGCCGGTTTGACTCGTCTGTTCTTCGTCTTTGGAAAAGACGGGGGTATAAACATCAAAAGCTTCTACTTTTTTAAAGTTACCTAAATCATCTTTGTATTCATACTCTATCTTTTCCATTTTAAATGTATCAATTCCTATGACGCTTTGTATTTTTTCATCTGGGATTCTGAATTCTTCATCAGCTTCCTTTAACCAAGCCTTTTCTTGGCTGTTATAATAAGCACCAAAGACGAGCTCATCATTGCTATCAGGTGTGTTCAAGGTCCAAAGAGTTGTTTTAACTCCATCATGAGAAAAAAAAGCTGTGTAGATAATATCCTTCTCAGTGCGAATTCTTTCACTCATTACTTCCGATATAAATGAAAATGAACCCTCTGTAAAAGCAGGTGCAAGTACCAGCTCGGCCTCACTAATGAGCGCTTTGCTGCGATGTTCAACTTGCTCTTCTATGAGCTCTTTGATTTTTATTTTATTATCGCTAAAAATTCCGGAGATTTCTTCGGAGATTTCCTCGCCATTTTTACTTGTTATGGACTTAAAAATGGTAACCAGCTCATCAACAATTTTCACTGTGATAAAAGTGGTCACAGCAAAAGCTAAGCTAATGATGAGCACGGAATTTAAAACAAGTTTTGAGCGAATTGAACGCAAATTTCTAACCTATCTTTAGCACTTTCATAACATTTTTCATACTGTCGGGATTAAACGGTTTCAAAATCCAGGCTGTTACTCCGCATTCTTTGCCTTTCTTTTTAAGCTCAGGAGTAGACTCCGTGCTTAAAACGAATATAGGTACACTTTTAAAGCGTTCAATTTCTCTGGTCTTTCGAGACAGCTCCATACCATCGATATGCGGCATATTTAAATCTGTAACAATAATGTCTAAGTGACTTTCCTTTTCGATCATCTCCATAGCTACTTTTCCATCTTCAGCTAAGATAGTATCGAAACCTGCTGCTTTAAAAAATTCGTCCAATTTGCTTCGAATAATATCGGCGTCGTCTGCTATTAAAGCTTTCTTTCCCAATTTCGATACTCCTACAAAAGTTCTATCGCGCCAGACTCTTGACTCAGATCTAGACAGGGTTGAAAATCGAGCGCACATAATTTAAGCCAATTGCTTGTTTCAATACTAAAACACACCGCAAAACTTTGTGAATCGCTAAGGGATATATTCAAAAAGCTTTCTTCTTTCTTTATTTTGTCATTTGAAAAATTCAGAAAATCAAATCCTTGGGCAAGAATAGGTAAGCTAAAACCTGATTCGGCATTTATTGCTACCAACCTATTTCCTAAATAGCCTGTAAATGTATTATTTATTTCTTTTACTATTCCATGAATGTTTGTCGTCGTTAATTCTGAAATCGCAGTTCTCAAAGATTTCGCGACAAATTGCTCGATATTTTTCGGATCATAGTGCAAAGATACGGCAAGAGAAAAATAATCGGAGTTAAAGATGCTCAGTACAACCCACTTTTTAAGAACTTCTAGCCTGCTTTCTAAAATGACCGCACTAACAGCACAATCTTCAGAAGAAAACTGTTTAATAGCTTCACACATGCTACTTTCCAGAAGTGAGTGCAGTCCTTTGTTACTTATTTTGCTATAGTTTGTCACTTAGGTACCTGTTCTTGAGTTTCCTCTACAATTTTTTAATCGTCAATCTAAGTGCGAACTTAACCAGTTTTTTCGCAACTTCTCAAACACCTGAAATGCAACCGATGTGAATATTTGGCGTATTTCTACGTTCTTCATTAATTCAATAATTCAATTTCTATTTGAATTTATTTTTTAAAAAAAACTAACGATGAAACTAGCTGCGGAGATGAATATGGCTACAGAAAGCGCAAAAGTATTAAAGTTCAGCCTTAAAGCTTTTGAAGGGCTAATTCACCAGATTGAAGCGGTGAAGCTTTTTAATGAAGACTTTATAGACAACGGGCCTTTCTTTTTTGCAATTCTTGACATGGACTACAACTTTTTGAAGCTAAACTCAACAGCAGAACTTATGTTGAAATGTTCTCACAGTGACCTGATTGGAAAGAATTTGCGACAGTCTGCTGAAATATTTCCTAATCTAGCTGAAATGCATACCTACTTAGATACAACGTTTTCTGCCAGCGATCGTCATCAAGATTCTTTTGAGGTGAGTTCAGAAATTAACGGGGCCGCTGTCAGCTATAGTCTTCGCGCCAAGAAAATCGCGCAAAATCTCCGCAACAACGCGGAGTATATTCTTTTGATAGGTACCGACATTACCGCCTATAAAAACTATCTAACGGAAAAAATACGCGGAAACGAACTTGAGTTTTCTAATAAAATTTTCGAACGCACTTTGGAAATGAGCGCCGACATCCAAAAGATGCTTATAAAAGATGATAATGCACTAGATGACAAAAAAGATGTGAAAATTAAAGTATTGCATCGTGCCAGTGAATATTGCAGCGGAGATTTTTGGTGGGCTGATTGGATAGAAGATCGATTTATTCTTATAATTTGCGACGTCATGGGGCATGGTGTGGCCTCTGGGATGCTCGGTTCTTTTATGAATGGCTACATTCAAGCACACTTTTCGACACATTCAAAAATCGACGAAAGCTTTGTTAAACGCCTTGGCAGACAAATAGAAACTCTTACGCAACAAAAGTACACAACAACATTTTGTGCCTTAGAGGTTTCAAATAACGAGGTTAAACTTTGGAATGCTGGCGGCCTTTCTCCACTTTGCATTGCGCAGGATGGATCTCTTAATAAAATAAATCTTATGAGTTCAATCCTTGGCTTAGGGGAATTGTCCATCGAATCGATCATTTTGCCCAGAAGTGATATAAAAAGGATTATTTGGCATTCGGATGGCTTTGGCGACTTTAGACTGGAAGACGAGCGACTTATTAGTAGAAAGAGAGTTAATGAAATTATTCAAACAGCTTCAATACTCCCACTTTCAGAAGTCATTGACTATACCAGTGCCCAAATCAATGAGATCAGTTTAAAATATAGACTTGTTGACGATATTACTTTTGTGGTTGTTGATCTTTAATTGTATAGAAGCGACTTCTTGAAATTTTTTAGCAACTTCTTTTATAAAAAGATAAACTCCAACTATCTATTATTCCGATATAATTAGATTTATTGAATAAATATCCTGATTTGTCGAAGAGTTTATTATCAACAACACACACAGGAGCTTACCATGAAAGTTAAATCACTAGGCAAAGCAGGACGACCACTTTTGAGAGGCTATCCATAGTAGTAATATTAGCTTAGTGGTCATAAATCACTAAGTCAGCGTAGACTTTAAATGCCCTACTCTCTGGAGTTGGGCATTTTCAATTCTCTTCTAGAAAAATTTCCATTTTTATCGATCAACATAAGATTAGGGACATTCCAACTCTTGCAGGAAAAAATTTGTTGCCTAGTGCTCTCCTTGAGACTTTCTGCATAAGGAATATGAAAATGCCCGAATAAAAACAGATCACAACTCTTTTCAATAATTTTTCGCCTTGCATGTTCTATTATTTTAGCGTGATCCAAGCTTCTGTATTGGTCCATCGACCGTGACGTATCAGCAAATTTTAATGCAAAATAATAGAAGAAATGATCCGGTAATATTCTCGCTAAATTAATAATTAATTTTGATTTAATTAGTTTTCGAAATAATAAGTATTTCGTCGGCGCGGCCAATAAATCGCCATGCATAAATAGAACTTTTTGATAATTATCTAAAGAAATTTCAATTGAATCTTCAAGAAAAAATTCTACTCCCGGCCAATTCAGCTTATGACTGTGGAATTCGTGGTTACCTTCAAGATAAATTACCTTTACACCACGTTTGTTTAATTCTAGCAGAGCGTTGGCAAGCTCTGAATATTCATTTTTGAAAAATTTTGAATAACCAAAACAAAAATCAAAAATGTCCCCCAATAAAACGAAATAACGAACTGGTTGATTAAGCGAATTGATGACATCTATTAATAGCTGGTGGCGCTCGTCTTGTGACGACCGAATGTGTACATCAGAAACAATTACGACTTCTGTAGACTCATCAATGAATACTAATTTCTTTCCACCTGCTAAAATCACTGTTTTTTCGATCCTTTAGAATTAAAAAAAATTCTCCCAGATAATTATGTGTCTAAATTTTCTCCATTACTCATATATGTTAACAGCTCAAATTCCAATGCTGAATGTAATAATCTATTATGATTACTCTTTTTGTGAAGTTATCACGGCACATTTGTTGCTTCTCTTATGCTTAGTCTATTGCCCAAAAACTATTAGATTGTAAATAGATTTAAAAGAAACTCCTTTATTCGAATGTGAGGTAGAAAGTGCAAAAGTTTATTTTCATTCTAGCCCTTATTACCTTAGCTTCTTTTGGTTTCTACTCGCAAAACAGTCTCGATGGTGCTTTCGACTCAAATGTTTCTCTATTGGACGCGTCGTTAAACGGATTTACTCCCGCCCTTGAAGAAAAGAAGATTCTACCAAAGCTATCAACACGTCAACTTTCGCATCCAATTCTTGCCGCGAAAAGCTATCCAAATATTTCAGTAATACACAAAGTAAATGCGCAACAGTCAGCAAGAAAGCCAAACATACAAGAAGATTTTAAGAGACGTGTTCTTAGCCAAGGAAAAGAAAATCAACAACTGGTGACAACTAGTACACCTGATTCAGAACCGCTATTAAATGAACAAATCGCTGCCATCAAAGAAAAAAATACTCGCAACAACAAACCTTCAAGAAGGCCCAATTTAGCAATGGGCATAATTGCTGAAAAGCCCGAAATTCTCCCGGATTATTTCAAAAAACCTGAAAACTCGGTGATAGTAATTTATGAAACTCATGTGGAGTGATATTATCTATAAAGAAACCTGAATATATAAATTAAGCTTCTTAGTGGGGTCATGCTTGAAAAATTCAAAATATTTACCACTTCTTTTTACTTTCCTTGCCGGAATTGCCTTTGCGAGCGAAAAGGGCCACGTTACTGAGAAAGCAGATACAGAAGATTTGGAAGGAAGTATAAAAGTAGTTCAAGACGGCAAGCAACTCATTCTTAATTCGAAGAACCTGGGAAAACTAAAAACCATTACTAATTTCAAAGATGCTCAGTATTCTGAGACAAATACTTATAAGGGTATTTATTTTTCACAATTATTAGAAAAATTCTATTCGGCTGAAAAACTCCCACGTAAAAACACGGCGATATTAATTTTTCGCAATGGCATGAGAATTCCAATTTACTCTGTTGCAAGCTCGCCTGATATTGATCCATTTATAGCCTTTTCCATGAAGTCAAAAGAGAAAAAGGCATACTGGAACGAATCGTTCCCCAGCATAGGCAAGCCTTCAGATCTTCTCAAAGATCCTAGGCCAATTGAATTCAAAGGCAATAAACTTGCCGTCACCAGCCTTTGGCATCCAGATGTTCACGGTCCGAAATCGGAAAATTACGCAAAAGATGCAGAAAAATTAGGCAAGAAATTCAGTCCCTGGCGACACATAGATAGTGTAGTTGAGATTCAACTAGTAGATAAAGCTAGCTATTTTAAAGGCTTTCCAAAAGGCAAGAGTGAAAAGCTAGCTAATGGATATCAAACTTTTGTCCAAAGATGTCAATTCTGCCATAGCGTAAATAGCTATGGGGCAAATTATGGTTGGGACTTTGTCAGCCCATTGCCAATTCATGCGAAAAGGAAACCTAAGGATCTGATGAACCACGTCAAATACCCTTATCATCTTGCACTAGAGCGTGGCTTAATGATGCCTACTCAAGAAGATTTCAACCTACAGGAAGCCGAGCAATTATGGCACTGGTTGTATTTTATCGACAAAGGGCAAGAGGCAAAGAGTCTGCCAAAATAGACTTAACTATCTAATATTTAAACATAATATATCGTTTAAGACCCTTGCAGTAAGCTATTCAGAAGTCTAAATTTATGGGCAAAAATTCTGCTTCAGTTTTATTAACTTAAAGTTTGGCTTGCATTTAAGTTTTGTTTCTGGTCTTTAATGATTTGTCAAAATTGGCGATGCGCCTTAATAGAGGAGTTTTTCATGTCAGTAGCTATAGAAGATAAAGTAAAACAAATTGTTGTTAATCAACTCGGCGTCGAAGAGGCGGCGGTTATTGGCAATGCTAAATTCATTGAAGACCTAGGAGCCGACTCACTTGATATCGTTGAGTTGGTCATGGCTATGGAAGAAGCTTTTGGAGTTGATATTCCAGATGATGAAGCTGAAAATATACGTACAGTAGATGATGCCGTAAATTTTGTTAAGAAGATCCAAGATTCTGCAAACTAAAGCAGATGTTCATATACTGATTCGACGAAAGGGCTGCATAAGCCCTTTTTTTTCGTCCATCTCGGGTGAATATTTCTTCTCGACAAGCAAAAAGGAGCCCCCTCATGGTAAAGACTACCCTACATTTAGCCTCAGATCACGCTGCCCTTGATCTTAAAAATAAGGTCAAAAATTACTTAGAAGCTGCAGGATATACAATCCATGACCACGGAGCTAGCAACCCTAGCTCCGTAGACTACCCTGATTATGCCGAAAAAGTTGCGCGCGCTTTAGCACTCAATCCAACTCATCTCGGAATTCTAATCTGCGGAACAGGAATAGGCATGTCGATTGCAGCAAATAAGTTCAAAGGGATTCGAGCAGCTTTGGTGCATGATGAATTTACTGCCAAAGCCAGTCGCCAACACAATAATGCCAATATTATCTGCCTTGGAGCGCGCGTTTTAAATCACGATAGAGCTCTTGATCTTATTGAAATATGGTTAGCCCATCAGTTTGAAGGTGGTCGCCACCAAAAACGCTTGGACCTTATTGCAGCTTTCGAAAAATAAGGTAACCTAAGCACTCTTAGCAATTCAAAAGGAAGCTTAAAAAACATGAATGCAAAACCATGGTCTCAAATCAAAAACTTTGATCCAGAAGTCGCTTCTTTGATAGATAGAGAATTTAAAAGACAGCAGCATGGGCTTGAGATGATTGCTTCGGAGAATTTTGCCTCAATTGCAGTCATTACTGCGATGGCCAATGTATTCACCAATAAATATGCGGAAGGTTTGCCAAAAAAGCGCTACTACGGCGGCTGTAACGTCGTAGACGACCTTGAAGAGCTTTGTATCACTCGAGCTTGTCAGCTCTTTGATGCAAAGTTTGCAAATGTTCAACCGCACTCAGGTGCTCAAGCCAACGCCGCGGCTTTTTTAGCCTTGATAAAACCTGGCGATAAAATACTTGGACTTGATTTATCTCACGGTGGCCATCTTACGCATGGATCTAAAGTTAATTTTTCTGGGCTGATTTATGACAGTCATTTTTACCAAGTTGATTTAAAGGATCAAAAATTAAATTACGAAGAAATTGAAATAAAAGCAAAAGAGCTAAAACCAAAGCTCATAATCGCTGGAGCTAGCGCTTATCCGCGAACAATAGACTTCGCTAAATTTAGAAAAATCGCTGATTCTGTTGGCGCATTTTTACTGGTGGATATGGCTCACATAGCTGGGCTTGTTGCCGCGGGACTTCACCCTTCTCCTATGCCGCATGCTCACGTTGTTACAACAACCACCCATAAAACATTGCGAGGACCGCGCGGCGGATTAATTTTATGGAACGATCCTGATCTGACGGCACAAATCAATAAGGCTGTTTTTCCAGGAACTCAGGGTGGCCCACTCGAACATATCATCGCAGCTAAAGCGGTGTGTTTCAAAGAAGCTTTGCAAGCAGAATTTAAAACCTATCAACAACAAGTTATAAAAAATGCCCGTGTTCTTGCAGATCAGATGTTAGAACTTGGCTTCAGCCTGGTCAGTGGTGGTACAGATAATCACCTTGTTTTGCTTGATCTAAGTAAAACCGATGTGAGTGGTAAGGATCTTGATTTAGCGCTTGGAAAAGTCGAAATCACCGTTAATAAAAACACTGTTCCAAACGAAACTCGTAGTCCCTTTGTCACGAGCGGAGTTCGTTTTGGAACCCCAGCTTTGACCTCTCGCGGATTCGGCGAAGCTGAAATGAAACAAATTGCTAATTTTGTTTTTCGAGTTTTCAATGCTATCGATAACACGAACGAGCTTGCAAGGATTCGAGAGGAAGTGCTGCAACTTGCAAAACGATTTCCACTTTATCCCGAATGGATCCATGAATAAGGTTCTCGAATTTGATGAATTGTCCGAAATGTGATCATGAAGCTACTAAAGTCCTTGAAAGTCGTCTCAGCCACGAGGGTGCTAGCGTGCGACGTCGCAGGGAATGTCTAAAGTGCCAGCATCGATTTACAACGTACGAAAAAGAAGAAGCTTTTGTATTTCAGATCATGAAACGCGATAGCTCTACTGTTCCCTATGATCGCACTAAAGCCTATAAATCCATCCAGATTGCTTGCCGCAAAAGACCTGTTTCGCTTTATGAGATTGAAGATTTATTAAATAAGGTTGAGCGCAAGATTCAAGAAGATGGTGAGCGCACAGTTTCTAGCAACCATCTTGGTAAACTCATTTTAGAAGGTCTATTTTCAAAAGATAAAATCGCCTACATTCGATTTGCCTCTGTATATAAAGATTTTCAGAATATTGAAGAATTTTTACGAGAGTTAAATGAGTTAAGCCCAGGTAATAATATTTAAGTCTGCTGGAGCGGATCATGTTTACAGGCATAATTGAAAATTCAGCAAAGATTATATATCTCGGAGAACGAAAAACTAAGAAATCTGACGCGCCAGTTATGGAAGGCGTTCAGAATTTAGTCGTTGAGAATATCTTTGCCGATAAAAAAATAAAACACGGAGCCAGCATCGCCGTAAACGGCTGTTGTTTAACTGTTGCGGCGCTTAAAAAAAAGCATCTGCATTTTTTTCTCAATCACGAGACCATTTTTCGCACAAGCTTTCAATATTTGAAAGAAGGCGACAGCGTCAATCTTGAGAGGGCACTGCGATTATCCGATCGTTTAGATGGTCATATAGTCACAGGCCACATCGATGGTTTAGCGATGGTCATAGAACTCAATAAGCAGCCGACGGGTTGGGATTTGATCACAATTTTTCCAGAACAGTCTCAGCCTTTACTGATACCAAAAGGATCTATCTGCTTAGATGGCATTAGCCTAACCATTAACGAGGTTCTCCAAGTAGAATCCAAGGACCTTGAGGCGTCACTGATAGCTAATTTGCCGCACGATTTACGTGGCCAAGCTAGTTTTCAGGCAATTAAGACCACGTTAATACCAACGACCATCGATCTCACGACGTTTTTTGAAATTGCACCTGGAAAGCCGCTCAATTATGAGCTCGATATAATTGGTAAATATCTAATAAAACAATCTAAATTCTTAAATTCGAAGGCCGGATAAATTTTGCAATTACTTATGTTTTTTGATACCTATGATGCCGCAGTGCATGAAATGCATGCTGACTCAGCTGATTGCTGGGGCTATGGGTTCTTCATTTTTCACTTCAATTGAATTTAAATTAGGCACAAAACACCTATGCATTCAGAAGATTCACTGTTGCTTGAGAGAGTCACAAAGGCCATAAAGCAGATCAATGCAGGCGGCATGGTCATTATGGTAGATGATGAGGACCGTGAAAACGAAGGCGACCTTGTTGCCGCCGCGTCTAAGATCACACCAAGTATAATTAACTTTATGGCAAAAGAAGCACGAGGCTTGGTTTGCTTAACATTGAGCCCAAATATCGTTGAGCGCCTTAAACTCCCACCCATGCAAGACAGCAGTAAATCGAATAGCCCGATGTCTACTGCATTTACCGTCAGCATCGAAGCAAAGCAAGGAGTCAGTACAGGAATCTCTGCGCATGATCGGGCTCACACAATTCAAGTCGCGATAAACGAGAATAGTAGCAGTGATGATCTTGTCGTCCCGGGCCACGTGTTTCCCTTGCGCGCTCGGGCGGGTGGAGTTTTAGAAAGAGCAGGGCATACTGAAGGTTCCGTCGATTTAGCGCAGCTGGCAGGTTTAACCCCAGCCGCGGTGATTTGTGAAATAATGAATGACGATGGCACGATGGCAAGAATGCCCGATCTGAAAAAATTTGCAAAAACACATCAGCTGCCAATTTTATCAATTGCAGATTTAATTACCTATCGTTTGCTGAAAGACAGTCTTGTAGAAAAAATCAGCCACAACACTTTAAATACTCGCTGGGGAACTTTTCCTGCGACCCTTTACAAAAATAAATTAGACTCGCGCTTTTTACTCGCGCTGAGCAATGATGAACATTTTGCCGATAAGACGGTTGAAGTTCGAGTTCATAGCCAAAGAAGCTTACGCGATATTTTCGGCCGAGCAGATTCTTTAAATGGTAGTCGGCTGCTAGAATACGGCTTTAGTTTACTTACACAATCAGCTCCTGCAGTCTTTCTTTATATTTTTCAAACAGACCCATCACAGTCCATCGCTGCTGAATTTTCTGCCTTCCAACTCGATAGCACTCAAGAAGCTAGTCCCAGTAGCAGCTATAAAATGGACTATCGCACGATTGGACTTGGCGCCCAAGTTCTTAGGGGTATGGGAGTTACAAAAATGCGCCTCCACACTAGCTCTGAAGTCGCTATTCCTGCACTAAAAGGTTACGGACTTGAAATTGTCGATTCAGTGATTATTCGATCTCTTGATTAGCACTTAAAGGATTTAAAATGCCCGGAAAAATTTTAATTATCGTTAGCCAATTTAATGAACTGATCACCAAGCTGCTACTCGAAGGTGCTCTCGATGAATTAAAAAATCTCGGAATAAAAGATGATGCAATAAATGTCGTTAAAACCCCCGGCTGTTTCGAAATACCAACCATCGCGGCAGCAGGTGCTCGAAGTGCTAAATATCAATCCATTATTTGTTTAGGCGCCATCATACAAGGGGAAACTCCGCACTTTGACTTTGTTTGCCAACAAACTGCTGCCGGTATTATGCAGGTTGGTTTCAATTATACTATTCCGACTATTTTTGGGATCATTACCACCCACAACAACGAGCAGGCTCTTGCTCGCTGCGGTATTAAGGGCGGAAATAAAGGAAGAGAAGCGGCAAAAACTGCCATAGAAATGATCTCAACACTCAAAAAGATTTAAATGTAAGGGGATTGACAAAATCGTGAATCAACACCCAAATTCCGCCTCTCGAGAGGCTTGTATTAAATTTATGTATCAATGTGAAGTAGACCAAATATTCTATTATTCCGAACCGCACTTTAATTCATTTTGCACCTACTTCAATATCGACCAAGAAATACGCCCTGTTTTTAAAAAATTTACGATTGGGACTTATAATAACCTTGAAAAAATAAATGCCTTAATCGAAGCACACGCAAAAAATTGGAAAATTGACAGAATTGCAATAACTGACAAAATTGTCATACGTCTCGCCTGCTTTGAGCTAATGAACGACAAAACTTCTAAAAAGATTATTATTAATGAAGCGATAGAAATGGCCAAAACTTACGGCAACGAAAATTCAGGTGCTTTTGTTAACGGGATACTAGACAATATTGCAATTAGTATTGCCAAATTAGACAGCTAAACTTTAGTTCGTATTGGATGCGTATATATGGATAAAGATCCAACAATAAACTTAGATTTGCCTAAGCAAAATCCCACCCAGCGTCCAACAAATAAAAGCGGACTCGAAAAAAGAAGCGCAAAAGGAAGCGAAGAGCGAAGCATAGTACAAAAAAAAGAACGAACGGCCTCTATTAATATCAAGTCTCTCGAAGAGGTCAATCATTCGAATTTTACTTTTGCTTTTTTTAACCACGGCTTGTTTAACAAATCAGAATTACTTAAAACTGGCAACGCACATCAGCTGCTGTCGGTAATAGAAGAAAAAAATGGTTTAGATATTGACGAACCTATTTTGCTTAGTTTACCAAAAGACAATTCACAATTGGATCAGCAGCCCGAGGCAAACATTATAATGTTTTTATCGATGCCGAAACTTGATGATCCAAATAGCGTTAACCCTTGGTTAAGCTACTTGCTAGATGTTATTGAATCTTGGCATTTATCGGAAATATCTCTATATTCCTGCTCTGAGATATATAGCTCAGAAAAAAATTCTCGATCCACTTTTGAATTTTTAGAGCGCGTTATTGAAACTCTATTTAGCAACTCACGCCTTACAACTTTGAATTGGATAACTTCTGAGAATACTAAAATTCAAGTTTTAAATGCCGGTCTTTTTGCGAAAAAGAAGCTTTCCAAAGCTAATACTTTGTTAACGGTATACCATTAATTAACCCTGAGTCAGAAACATGCATCTAGAATTTGAAAAGTGGCACGGAAATTCAAACGACTTTATTGTCGTATCTGCACCTCATGTACAAAGAGATTATTTGACTAAAAGCTTGCAAAAAGTCGCAGTCAATTTATGCAACAAATCAGGATCCGGTATCGCTGCCGATGGCATACTGGTCTTATACTCCCATCCTCAGCAAGAAGATTTGTTTGCGACGTATACTCTAGACATCATAAACAGTGATGGGAGCCTTGCGGCAACTTGTGGAAATGGGCTGCGTTGCGCGGCAGGATTTGTTAAAAGAAAATCTACTCAAATTACAGACCTTCAGACTATAGAGTTTATTCTGAAAAACGAACAAAGAGCGCTCTGCCGCTTTATAAACGATAAGGGTGAACAGCCCATTATAGAAATTTCAATGGGCACCGCACTCATTGATGCGGATGTCTCTTGGTTTGAAGAGTATAAAAACCTTGCAAATACAGTCGTCAATAAAAGTGGAAAAGCTGATTTAGTGACTAGAATTCAAGGCTGCCATTTAGCCAACCCGCATTTAATACTTTTCATGAAAAAGTTGGACTATGAGCTCCTTAAAGAACTTGGTCCAGCCTTGCAAGTGCAAGGGAGCTTGGATGGAATTAATGTGCATTTTGCAGTATCGTATCAGCCAAGCGATGCAGAAATGACCTCGATAAAAAATCAACTTGGCAGACCTTTAGAAGATTCTTTTACGGCCATAAGTTGGGAGAGAGGCGCAGGCGTAACTCAAGCCTGTGGATCAGGAGCAACTGCGATTGTCGCTGCCGCATTTCATGCTCAAGAGCTTTTGTCAGTTAAAGATTGGGTCGGCGTTAAAATGCCAGGTGGCTTTTTATATATTAAAGAATCTGACTCAGGCTTTCAGCTTGCTGGACCGGCAAAATATGTCTTTCGTGGAAGTTTAGAGATTTAGTAATGGCTAGCAACATATTTGAAAATCTCGAGATTGCCAAACTTTTCCCCTTGATGGAAGCGATTGCCGAGTACCACGATTATAAAGTACACGGTCTAGACAAATTACCAAAAACAGATGGCGCTCTCATAGTGAGCAATCACAGTCTCGCGACTTATGATTTAGCTCTGCTTTACTTTTCTATTTACAAAAAAACAGGGCGTTTTTCCAAGCCACTTATGGATAGACTTTTTTCGAAGATTCCCTTGTTAGGCGAGTTTATGGAAGCGTTAGGAGCGCGCGTTGGCGACAGGAAAACCGCACTAAATCTTTTAAAAGGCGAGAATCTGGTTGCTGTAGCCCCGGGCGGAATGTTAGAGGCGCTAAGGCCTTCCACTGAAAAATACCAAATACGATGGGACGGCCGCAGAGGTTTTGTGCGTTTGGCTATTCAAGCGCAAAAGCCGATTTTTTTAGCCGCATGTCCGCAGGCAGATGATCTTTATGATGTCTATAAAAGCAAACTGACTGATATGGCTTATCAACTTTTTAAGGTTCCGGTTCCGATTGCGGCCGGCCTTGCCTACACTATTATTCCAAAACCCGTTGCACTTGAACACCATATTGAAGGGCCATTTCATCCACCAAAATGGAGTCGGGGGGCAAAAAAATTGGATGAGATGACTTTAGAGTTTCACCATGATATTTGCCAAAAAATGCAAGAGTTGATGGATAGGACTTGCAGGAAAACAAAAAAGAAGAGAGTGGCAAAAAAGAAAAGCAAAACAACAAAAAAGTGATTGTGCTGAGCTGCAGTGGCCGTCATTCCGAGCGTAGCGAGGAATCTAGGTTATTTTTTAGATCCTTCGCCGATGGCTCAGGATGACGCTTGCTTGTGCTGAGCCGCAGTGGCCGTCATTCCGAGCGTAGCGTTACCGTCATTCCGAGCGCAGCGTTACCGTCATTCCGAGCGTAGCGTTACCGTCATTCTGAGCGTAGCGAGGAATCTACGTTGTTTTTAGATCCTTCGCCGATGGCTCAGGACACGTACCTGGCGCTTTCGCGCCAGGTACTAACTAGCTTCTTTTTTAATGACTGGTCTCATTTTCCCGACAGTTTTCGCAACATAATTTACTAAAAATTCGCTTAGTTTTGTTATTTTATCTTCGTTCATATATTCAAAACTAAGGCCGACTTTTGAACCTGCTATAAATATTCTTTTTACTCTAGTGGCTAAACTCAAATACTCTCCACTAGCTGGGTCGACAAATCCTCGTATTGGCATAGAAATTTTTATTTGCT
Organism: Oligoflexales bacterium; assembly: GCA_018060885.1. GTDB lineage: Bacteria > Bdellovibrionota_B > Oligoflexia > Oligoflexales > JAGOVF01 > JAGOVF01. The sequence continues at coordinate 16,046 of JAGOVF010000008.1, forward strand.
CATCACCCTCAAAAATATGATCGCTCTCACCTTTAAGAAGCGCACCATGCATACTTAAATCTACGATAAACCCCTTGCCAACTCGGTTATATCTAAATTGGTAATATGTGACTGGTATATTTAATTTATAGCGCCGGCTCCGTCGCTTATGCTCGCCATTAATAATATTTTTAATTTTATTGAGAACATCTTCATTTCGCAATTTCGAATACTGCACATAATCATCCGACTCTTGATACATTAATAACTTATTATGATAATTTTCAATTAATAGAGCGGGATTCCTTGATAAGAATAAGACAGGGATATCGTTTTCGTAGTGCTTTTCCTTAAATTTTTTAACATTTTCGATTGTTTCATCGAGTGGAGAAAATTCATCATCCACTATAAGAACTTTTATCTGGCGCTTAATACTTTTCATAAGTTCTTGAGAATTTTTAGGACGAGATATCTGAAAGTTTTTAAATTGATTTTTTAAATATGACTCAATTGCTGACTTTAATTCTGAAGGAATTGTTTCACTCAAAGCCAACAAAATAAAATGCTTTTGCTTTTTCTTCGGGCCGTCTAGGTAGTCAGCAACTGAACCTTGCGACTTTTCTGTAATATTCGACATCTCTGCTTCCCTTTATTACATCTTTTTCCATTTAGCAATAGAATTGAAAATACTTTGGCCACGCATTTGGAAACCGGAAAGCTTATTGGTATAGGCCACATGATCTTTAAGCGACCAGAGAAAAACATAAGGTGCTTCTTCTGAAATTAGGGCATGAAGCTTTTGATTGATAATTCTCTTTTTTTCTAAATCAAAAGTCGCGCTAGATTCAGCTAACAAGCTGTCGACTTCTTGGTTTTGAAAGAGCGTGAAATTATTTCCCCATTCCACCGCCATGGAACTGTGAAAGAGGCTGGTGATATTACTGCTATCATCAAATGACCACGCGCCTAAGGCCATATCATAATCATGATTTGCTAGAACTTTTTCTTTCCAAACATTCCAATCCAAAAAGCTAACATTACAATCTAGCCCAACATCCTTCAAATATGACTTAATTGCTAAGACGATTTTTTTGACTGATTCACTTTCTCCGCTTACTGGTACTAAAAAACTGAGATTTATTTTCTTGCCAGTTTGGTCTTCGTAGTACCCGTCGCCATCTTTATCTTTCAAGCCCTGAGACTCTAGTTTGGCTCTTGCGGCAAGCGCATCATACTTATAGGGTTTAACATCTATGTTATATGCCCAAGAAGTTGGGGGGAATGGACCGGTGATGAGATGACCGTTATTTTGAAAAAAGGCTTCTAACATTTCTTCGCGGCTAATGGCCATATTAATCGCCTGTCTAACCTCTTTCCGAGATAAAATCGATCGCTTCGTATTCAAGGCGATAAACGAATAGCTCAGACTGTCGTAGACATGCGTCTTTAGATTTGCATCGGCTTCGATTTCAGCAATCCTACTTGGACTTGCAGATGTAACTAAATCGATAGAATTAAACATAAGTGCTTGCGACATGATCTCTTTGTCGGTGAACATTTTTAGAACAAGATTATCAATTTTGGGTGCACTGTCGTAGTAGCGAGGATTTTTTCTAAGATAAACCTCGCCAGATTTTGTCGCTCGATCAAACTCATAAGAACCCGTACCTACTGGATGCTGCGCGAGGGCAGAGTTTCTCAGTAATTGAGGCTTTTCTCCTAAAAGATCGGCTGGAAGGATTTTGAATGTTAGAAGACTTAGGGGATCATACATAGGCCAGTGCAGGTTTATTTTAACACCATTTGTACCTAGAATTTCTGCATTTTTAATAACTCGAAATCGCTCGGCGCTCGGAATTTGCGAATTCCTATTTAAAATCGCCTCCACAGTTGCGACAACATCTCTGGCCGAAAATTTTTTATTCTCCAGCTTACTATGCCAATAGACATCTTCGCGTAGTTCGAATTCTACTGATAAATTGTCTTTTGTGGCCTTCCAGGATTTAGCGAGCTGAGGCATGTAAGAAGCGCCGGGACCTAGGACAATTAAAGAATCGTAGATAAGGTCCGCAAGTCGTTGAGCCGCGAGCTCATGGCTAGTGTAAGAATCGTAGCTCGAAATTTTCGCAGTCTCGCCGTAAATTAAGCGAATTTCTTCTTTTGCTATCGCCTCAAAACAAAAAAACAAAATCATAAAAATTCCGCAAATTGAACTCATAAATCTAATATTCATCTGACCCCCTGCTGTTGCAATCCTAAACCTTGATTCGTTAATGCTAAAAAAACGCGGTCCCAAGAACCCACCTGAGCCCTGAAACTAAGAACTCCAAGTTTAGAAACTTGAATATCGCGGTTCATCTTTGTCCCGGTATCTAAGAAATATCTTTTTCTTGAAACGACGTCGTAGCCAAATATCGGATTAAATCTTTCCTGCTCGCGTTTTGAGAAAATTACCTTTCGACTGTCAGGGGTCCAAGCCGGTCCGGTATTTAGATCTATAACTATATCGCTAGCAATACGCTCTGCACTCGTATAATTCATTCCTTCTGCATTTCTAGTTGCCGATACTAAATAAAGATCCCACAAAGAATCCTGATCTAAGGCTCTCCCTTTAACAGAAACAGTCTTCGTACTCCTAGAATAGAACGCAATGTATCTGCCATTCGGCGAAGGAACGGGACGGATGCTATCATTCAAGCCAGCTGTCAAAACTCTAGGCTTAGACCAAATCTGATCTTTACGTTCGACAACTTCGATCTTTTGTCGACCACTTGGTCCTGTCGAATAAAATATACTGCGTCCATCATTACTCCATTCTGGATACATTTCCATTTCACTAGTATCACTTAAACGTTCTAATTTTTTTTCCGCTTGCCCATATAAATAGAGATCGCCATTGCCGCTACGAGAGCTTACAAAGGCAACTTCATTCTTAACCGGATTCCAACTAGCGTGAGCATCTTTTTGCGGATCTTCGGCTATCGGATATTGGTCTAGACCAATGCCGCCAATATAAATATTAAATTCGCCTTTGCCCCCATTAGACATAAATGCATAGTGCCTATTGTCGCCGGACCATCTAAGCGAGCCATTAAATGAATGGATACGGCGCTTAAGTAAACTATCTAAATGCGCTGATCGACTTTTCGGCAGGAGCAAAATTTCTGAAGAAAAATTCCCTTTTAAATCTTTCAAGTAAATTTTTCTATGCGTCTTAGTTACAATCTCATATCCTAGATTTACGCCGTCCTTAGACCATGCCAGATTTGCTTCATTATAAGGCTCGTCATTAGTAGTAAGCCTCTTAACTTCTATTAGCTTCAGACCTTTACTAGCTTCTGAAACTGTTGCGTAATGTTTAGAGAATACCCCTACACCTGGAAAATATTTAGAAAAATATTCGGGGAATATTCTATAATCCTCTGGCTGAAATTCTTTAGACGAATTGCTGCTAGACCAAGCTCCTGAGCGACAGCCAATGGAAACAAATAGAAAAAAGTATATGATAAATTTCATCTTCATATTTTCTAAAGAGTTCCTTTTTGATTTGAAACATCCAACTGGCGAATATAGGTAACGGCGCTCTCTTTAAAACTGATTGTCATAGCACTATTTTTTTCGTTCTTATAAGTTTCTAAATAGTCACTGTGTTGCTGCCAAGACTTTCGAGCTAATTCTTTCATCTGCTCATCTTTAGATTCGATCCAAATAAGATGCTGCGATAAAGCCTTATAATAAGAAACACTCAAGACAGCTTCTTCGTAGCGATCTTTTGAAATGAAGTGTAAATAGGGCTGCACATTTTCTAAGGTCGAGCTCGCTTTTACGAGGGTGGGAAGAGCGATCTGATCTTTATTTTCTTGAAACTTCATCGCAGCTTTTACCAAAGCAATTCCTTCATTTATATGACTACTTATATATTTTTTGTTATTAAAATTCTTAACTTCTTTATCTGCTGTGACAACACCATATGATTTAGCCGCCTCAAATGGGTTTTCTAATTTTGTAAGCAAAAGATCGCCGCGCAAATGCCATGAATTTAGATAATCAGCATGGTTTCTTTCAATTTCAGCTAAGATCTTTATAGCTTCAGAAAATTTATTTGCGCCTATTAATATTTTCGCCTCTCCTAAAATGTCTTTTTGGAGAATTAATTTGTTATTTTTTCCTAAATTAACTTCTGATCCAGTGATTTCTATAATTCTATTAAAATCTATATAGCCCTTTGGAGCTTTGACCTTTAAATTAACGAAACTCCCTGCAACTTGAATTGTTTTATTAAGCGGCGAAGTTCCGATCTTTACATCATCCGCATAAACTTCCAAAGCCCCCGGAACTGTATCAATTACAAGCAAAGCCGTGTTTCTTTTTAGCTCAAATTCAAACCTGTTTTTCTCTACCTCATCAATCGTCTTTTCTAAGACTCCGTAACCAGGTTTCACGAACCTTAACTTGTCTTCTTTTTTTAATTTCTGTCTTAGTTGTAGCTGACCCTTCTCGTTTGTAGCTCCAAGCCAATTTTCATTTAAATAGACATTCACTTGCCCTATATATTTATTTTCTGACTTAGATCTACTTTGATCTGACACTAAAATTTCTTGGGTTAGCTCTGCGCTAGAGCGGGATAGGGCAGATGTATTGACTCTAGGTCGAGTGACTACAAGATCTCCGACACTAATATAAGTTCTAGGTGGCAATGCAGAGTTTATAATTACATGGCTTTCATTGTCACCTACATCAAATACCTCCTCAACCGCAATCTTTACGATATCGCGCTTTTGTCCAAAAGCATCTAATTGGGTAGAGTAAATTTCCACTTCGTCTTTAGGTCGTATCCCTCTTAGAGATTTTTTTCCAATATTTATCCAAACATTGTTTGCTTCGACCCTTGTTATTGCGCCTTCAAAGGGAAAGTTTTTAATTATCTTTTCAGCAAGGTCTTTTATTCCTTTATCTATCGCCAATGAGTGGTTGGCTTCGGTTAAGACTGTTTGAGTGCTTTGCACTATTTCTCCATCTCTATTGACAAAATTGAAGCTTAATTTTTTTGGAACTGACATCTCAATAATAGGGATTATAAGCGCATCTAGTTGATTTGCGATAGAAGAGCTCCGCCATCCTTTTTCAGATATTTGATTGATACTAATTTGAGCCTGCGCTAGCCCTTGATCGACACGCTCTATAGGAAAATAGCTAAAAGCTTGTTTGGCAAATAAGTGGGTATTCAAGGATTCATAAACTATACTATCAAGTCTGCCTTCAAACCCTTTTAAATCGACCTGAGTCACTTCTCCTGCGGGTAAGATTGGAACAATACTTACATGGACTTTCGGAGGTGTTTTAGGAGTAAAATATCTTTCAATAAATAAGGGACCACCAACAACCAATTCTACGTCATAAACTTTTGGCAAAAAGTCCTTAGATTCAAGACGAACCCTCAATAATTGATCTTTTTTAATTGGCAAAATACTTGTAAAAAATCCAGCGGAATTCGTCTCGCCAATAGGTTTTTCATCAATAAACACCTTCACGCCCTGAAGTGAACTAGCGTAGTCAAATCTTCGCACATAGGTCGCAACATCTAAACTTAATCCTCGCTCTAAAACAACTCTCTTTTTCCCACCTTCGCTCAGTTTTACTTGAAGCTCCTGTGTTACATATTTTTCAGCTTTTACTAAAATTTGAATTTTGCTTCCTTCGGCTTGTCGGACTTTTGCTTGGCATCTGCCATTTTGATTGGTTGTACATAAATTGTTGTCAGATAAACCTTCATCTTTCGAGATGATTTTTGCACCTGTGATCGGCCCTTTATCTGAAGAAACATAGAATGAAAATTTTACAAACTTATCTTCTACTAGCGAAGGCTTGTAATCAGGTGGCTGCACGTCAATTTTTTCATCCGCTATCACTGGTAGCGGTGCTGCTTTTACATTTTCAATTATATCGTCTTTGACTGAGGTCGCTTGAGGAGGATCTTGAATCAAATTCGATTGCAAATCTATTTTTTCAAATGTAATTGGAGCATCTTTTTGTGTGCTTTCAAATGCGATCTCCTCTTTAGATTCTGAGACGCTTTCTTGCGTATTAATAGTTGCGTCTGTTTTATCTGCAACAAATTTTTGTGATTTTGGCACCGAAAATAAAATCGCATTTATAATAATATTGCCGTTTTTTATATCTTCTGGATTAATCGTTTGATAATAAGGTGCAAAGTAGTGCTCAACGCTTTCTTTTTTAACCTCAATTTTTAAGGCGGATTTATTGCTGGTTTTTATCGGAATTTTGATCGTTCCCGTATCGCCAGTCTGCCCTAAGCTTTCTCCATCTAAATAAATATTAGCAGCTTCAATAGGTTCTTGTTCGCTATTCTTTACAACAACATTTAAGTCGAATTGTTTTTGTGAAAAATAATCACAGCCAATAACACTTAAACTCGAGGCTAAGAAAAATGCTTTTACTAGTTTCATTAAATAACCCTCACCATGCAACCTGAAGTGTTTTTTATCAACTAAAATGCCGGAATATTTAAATAAACCGACCCTTGACTTGATTCTGAATTTTTCGTGTCTATTAAATCATAGGTTCGTACTTGACTGGCATTAAGAGGCTCCAACGGAAAATCTAAATGAACAGATGACTTCTTTAATAGAATTCTTTCGCTTTTGACTTTGAATCCTGGAACTATCGCTTCGACCAAATATTCGCCAGAGTGCTGCACTTCGTATGAAAAAGTGCCGTTTTGGTCAACTTCAAGAAGCTTTGGTTCTATTGACTTATTTTCTAAAGAAGTGATTAATACTTTAGCTTGTTCTTGGTCGAATTTGACACCTTTCGTTGTAATAGTGCCAGAAAATTTTTGTACACAGGATATGAGAACAAAACCAATGTTCAAAAAGATCAAAACGATTAGTAAACTAAATTTCTTTCTACCCACATGAGTGAGTTTGTTTCTTTGATCCATACCAAGGTTTCCTTTCCATAATTTTTAAGTCCTAAAAAAATCGCACCTTTAGGCACGTTTGTTGCTACCGGTTGCTTTTCTGGATAGCTTTTTGCTCCAGAAATATCTTTTACAGAAAACAGGACTGGTAATGCGTTAGTATTGATCATTAATTTTTCTTTACTGCTTTCTAATTCTTTAACAGCTCCGGAGTGAACCCATCCGCGCAAATTTGCGGTACTTGTTGAAGCAAATAACCAAAACCCTCGTCGTTCAAAAACAATGAGTTTCGTGTTCGGGGGAATGAATTGATTTTTCATGGCATATTCAACGCTCGGTCCATATCTTAATTCAACTTGAGTGCTTCTAGTTTCTGATAACCACACCGCTCCAGCTGGAATTATTAGCCACTTATCTTTCAAATGATTTGTGATCGTATTTATATATTTACTGGGTATTTCGGTAGTAGTTTTGACCAGGAGAGGAGCTGACTTTTCCTCTGTTGAGTTCGCGGAAGTAATTTTTTCAGAAGAAGTTGAATGAACGCAAGACCAATTTAAAAGGAAAAATAGTAAAAAAAAATGGTTTAAAAAAGAAAAACACACTTAGGACTTCCTTGTTCCAGTTTTATCTTGTTTTCAACGCTAAAAATTTGCCTAAAGAGGCGCTTTTACTTTTCCTGAGGAAACGACCGCAGAATCAGATTTCGCCGCATCTGAACCAGCAACTTTACCTTTGTTGTGGGTTAAGTGTGCCGCAACTGGTACTTTCAATTCAGAAATAATCTTACCCTTGATATCTAAAAAAATCTGAATCTCAACGAGCCTTGCGTCGGCTTTTACTTGTTCAAAATCAAAATTCTTTTGGCGAAACCTTTGAATAGAAAACTTAGAACCTCTTTGGCTATTAATACTTTTTGGATCGTTTATATTTGCCAATACGGATTGCGGCCTAGCCTCATAAATAAACTTATTAGAATTTAGATCTTGATATTTTGCTACAGCTCCAACATAGCCTTCTTGTTTCGAATTTGACTGATTTTTAATTGAAAACAAAACCCTAATGTTATTGCCAGCAACGACTAATTGTGGCGCTTCAATCAAAACGCTGGGCGCGACGGTCTCTGGAATATCAACTTTTAAAGGATCTATTTCTGGCTCGGGATCTTTTACTACACTTATTTTTTCTTGCGCGACCACCACCTCTTCTAGGGGCTTAACTTCTTCAATTTTTGTTTCTTGCTCTTCAACCAGTGCCTTCGGAGCTTCATCCACAGCCGACTCAACTTCACTTTCAACTTGCGGATTATCTAGGCGATCCTCGAGAGTGAATAGTCCAGCTAAAGATTGGCCGAGTCTATTTTCGGTCGCTTCCAATTTCTTTGTGAGTTGCAGTATCCACCAACCACTCGCAAAACTCCAAACGAGCAGAAAGCTGAGAGAAAAAATTATGGCTCGTAGCGATCTAAACGAAATACTGCTTTGATACGTTTTTGAGGCGTCGATAAAGTAAATAAATCCCAGCTTTTTCCCAACCGATCCGCTTTTTTTAAACAGCTCTTTCAACATTTTCATAACGCCCTGAAATATTTGTTATATCTTCTTGAGATGTGCACTTTATAAAAGTAAAAATGACGATGTAAATAATTTGCCTATAGGCTTATTATGCCATATCAGCGTCCAAAGGGCTAATATTTTAACCTTTAATAGATATGACAGATTCATGCAAAAATTCGAAAAAAAAATAATTAATATATGTATTTATCGATCTAGCAGTATCGGAGACATGGTCTTGGCAAGCTCCTGTTTACAGCTTCTTATTCCTTTCGGAGAAGCTGTAAATGTCACCTGGCTTGGGGGTGAACCTGCGTTGGGTTTCATGCAAAGAGCCTTTCCTAAAGTTAGGTTCTTAGATATTAAGTCCACACCAAACAACTATACCAACCTAAAAGCGTTCTCTATTGCCTTAGCGAATATCGACCTTTTTATTAATTTACAAAATAATTTAAAGTCAAGAATTGTCGCATTATTGTGCAAATTATCTTGCAAGTGCCACGTAGTATCCATGAATAAAAAGCAAGGTCTACGAATCTGGCTGATTTTACGAGCGCTTTTTCTTGGGCGAAGAGTTAAATATAGAAATCTAGGCGCTCGCCAACAATTTTATCAATTTAAATTAATGGCTCAATGCCTTTTCGAGCAAATAAAAAAACTCAATCCAACTGATAACACTTTAGCATCTATCATCAATAAGCTTGAGATCGAAAGTTGCAGACCATATTTTTCTTTAGACTATAAACCAGAAAAAACAAACGCCTTCGAAAAACTGCCCGAAAAATTCTTTGCGATTGCTCCAGGCGCGTCTTATTTAGCAAAGCGTTGCCCAGAAGAAATATTTATCGAAATTCTAATTAAATTATCTCACCTTGATCAGAGATTAGCTGTGGTGTTTTTAGGAGACAAAAATGACTTTAATATCGCGGAGAGGATAATATTAGGATGCAAAAAGTATTTAGATTGTTCTTTTTTTCAGAATCTATGTGGAGAACTCAGTCTAAGCGATACTGCCTTAGTTCTTAAAAAGTCTAGAGCGTTGCTTGCGAACGATTCATCTCTAAACCACATAGCAGAAGCTGTACATACGCCCGTAGCCGCAGTTTTCGGGGCAACCAGCGAAGATTTTGGCTTTAGAACCTGGAGCGATAGTAGCCAGACTTTTTCTGCAAATTTGGGCTGCCGCCCCTGCTCAAAACATGGGAAAAAGGTTTGTCGATATAATGACATGAAGTGTTATCATGCGATTGATAAAAATCAAATCGTCGCCTTTTTAGAAACAAAATTTAGTCCAATAAAAGAGAAAGATAAGTAACAAAAACTAATGAAAAGTAGATCACAACAATCCTTTGGACTGTCTTTCATCGAAAAAATTTTGCTCAATTTTTATTCATTTCTTGTGGCGATTGTCGTTCAAATTTGTGTTTTTTCTCTTAAATTTAAATTTATCCGATCAAAAAAAATTAAACGCCAATTACAAGATCGTCCGCTAACTTCCACAGAGTTTATTGACAAATTAAGGTCAAATAAATTTTTCGACGCAAACAAAAAACTTGGTTTTTTTTTCTGTAGCTCTGCCGGCGAATATGAACAAGCTAAACCGCTGATTGATCGATGTATCATAGCTCATATGCACTGTTTAGTAGTCTTCTTTTCTAGATCTGGTTTTGATTTTGCACTTTCACAAAACGACCCGCAAAAATCTAAATCGGAATTTTTCTTGTTAAGCATTCCAGATTACTACCTACATTGGCAAAAGATACTTGCTTTATTTCAGGTTCAATTTGTTTGTATCATCAGACACGAACTATGGCCGGGCTTAATTTATGCTGCGAGCACTTTGTCTAATCTTCAGATAGTGAACATTGAATTTCGAGCAATCAGTCTATCAGGTTTTATTAAACTCATTCTTTTAAAAAGAGCTCAAAGAATTTATTGCGTAAATGAAGAATCAAAGCGTATGCTTTCAAGTTATGGTGTCCTTATTGAAAAAATGAAGGCTACCGGAGACACAAAATACGACAGGGTTTTAGAGAGAGCCCAAAAAAACAACTCAAACCAAATTCATCCAATATCCGCAAAAAATCTCACTTTGATTATAGGGAGCGCATGGCCCCCCGACATCGAAATTGTAGTTACAACATTTAAAGAAATAATTAAACAAAGTTCGGCAATTTTCCCCTGGCAAGTTGTCATAGCGCCCCATGATATATCTCCTGACATGATAAAAAAAATCGAACGCATTCTCCTAGAACACGATCTTACCTATTCAATAGAAACTGAATTGGGCATTAATTCTAACAAATCGCCTATCACAATCTTGAAAAGCATGGGGAAACTCGCTGAATTTTATGCCATGAGTCAAATTTCTTTTGTCGGTGGGGCTATGCATCATCGCGTGCACAATGTATTAGAACCAGCATGTTACGGAAATTCCATCGCGTTTGGACCGAACTATCAGACAAGCCCAGAAGCTTGCGCCATGGTGAAAAATTGTGTCGCTACAGTCATTAATACAAGCCAGGAATTGAAAAATTGGTGGCTCAATGAACATCAAAGACTATTGGAAAATCCTAATCAATCCAAAAACCAGGCTTCAGCAAATTTTGTAAAATCTCTAGCCGGATCGGCGAATTTAATTTTCGATGATTTATTAACTCATATCAATGCAAGGTAAAAAATTTTGACCATAAATAATGCGAATTTAATTATAAGCGTGCGTCCAGGTGAAACAAGAGTTGCTTTAGTTGAACAACAACAGTTAGCCGAACTTATAGCAGAAAAAACCTCTGAGCGTAGCATTGTGGGCAACATCTACAAAGGAAAGGTATTACGCGTCCTTCCCGGAATGCAGGCCGCATTTGTCGATATTGGTATTGGTCGAGCGGCGTTTCTTTATGCAGGCGATGTTTTAACAAACACAGGTTACCAAAATAATGACCAGGGCAAGAAAAAGAAAAAAAGCGGCTCGGAAATAGAGCCTATTATCGTAGACGATTTTGATCTACCGCGCCAAATGTCAAAAATTCCAATTGCAAAATCACTGCAAGCTGGACAAGAAGTTCTCGTACAAGTAGCGAAGGAACCCTTGGGCACAAAAGGTGCCAGAGTGACTATGCATCTGTCTTTACCAGGGCGCTATCTAGTTTTTTTACCGCAATACAATCGTATTGCGATTTCAAAAAAAATTAACTCAGACGAGGAGCGGCAACGTTTATTAGGACTCATTGCAAGCCTAGAACTTAAGTCAACTGGTCTTATTATAAGAACTGCTGCACAAAACGCCGACGCCAGTCACTTTATTAAGGATCTCGATTTTTTGCAGCGCACATGGAAAAAGATTGAGCTTAAATTAGAAAGAGCCAAGGCTCCAAGTCTCCTGCATCAAGATTTAATACTAGCAGAAAAGACAACGCGAGACCTCTACTCAGATCAGATTTCAAGGATTTTAGTTGACGATGCAATTCTTTTTCGTCGTTTAAAAGGTTTTTTACGCGCAACGATTCCAGGCGCGAGTTCTAAAATCGAATTGTATGAAAGTAAAGATTTGGCACTTTTTGATTTTTTCGGGCTCGAAACAGAAATTGAACGTGCGATGAGCAGAAGGGTCGATTTGCCTTCAGGTGGATATTTAATTTTTGATCAAACCGAAGCACTTACCTGCATCGATGTTAATACTGGGCGCTTTGTTGGTAAAAAGAATGCTGAAGACACTATTTTTAAAACCAATCTCGAGGCAATTAAAAAAATTGTTTCACAAGTTAGACTTAGAAATTTAGGCGGGATTATTATTGCTGACCTTATCGACATGGAAAAATCAGAGCATCGAGAGAGAATACAGCAAGCTTTAACAGAAGAACTAAAACAAGATCGTTCTCGAGTTACGACGTTTGAAATAAATGCTCTAGGATTGATTCAAATGACCCGCAAACGCACTCGAGAATCCCTCGAGGGGCATTATATGGAAGACTGCCCTATGTGCGAAGGAAGGGGTGCGATAAAAACTACCAGCAGTCTGGCTCATGATGTTTTAAAAGAAATTGAACGCTATGCATTTCAAACAAAAGAATTTCGAATAATGGTGAAGGCGCGCAATGATATTATTGATTGGATTCTGGAAGAAGAAAGTGTCTGGCTAGAGCAGTTGATGCATAACTATGGCCTGCAAATTGAATTTTCAACAAATCTCTTCACCCTTGAACTCGCCCAAGAGCGATTTTATGAAGTATTTTCAGCTATTTAAAAATATACCCGGCCACTAAAAATGTCGCTTGAAAGTCCAAGGGCAAAAATGGTACTCGATAGAGTATAAAAATAGCGAAGTTTATAATTCAAACATCTAGTCCAGAGGAATTCAACTTATGTCACAAACAATTGTATTGAGCACTATTATGAAGAAAACAAAATTCTATCAATTAAATGTTATGACCTTCTTATTCCTAAATTTCCTTCTCTATTCCTGCGGACCATCAACAGAGAAACAAAGCCAGCCCTTAGTTAATATCGAACTAAAAAGCACCGGAATCACTTTAGAAGAAGTTGAAACAACCCACGGGATCTTCGAAAAAGTTGCCGCAACAGATAAATCAAGTATCGATGTCAGCGAAGTTTTGGGCCTCTTAGGTGTTTTAGCGCCGCAAAATTTGAGTGAAATCGCCGATGAATTGGCTTTAAATTACGTAAATGGGATGGACTTCGTTTGTGCCAAAGGGAGTCATTGTTCGGGAAAAGCCAAAGGAAAAGAAATGGAAGTCACTCTTGAAAATGTCGATGCTGCAGGATTTAAAGATCCAACGCTGATTTTTGCAGAGTCTATAGAAGTTGATTTTCAGGTACTACCGGGACTCTTAGAAATTTGCCGCATTTCAGGGATTAAAGTGAAAAGCGGTATTTCTGCAAATTTTGACGGTTTACTTCTAGAGTTTGATGAACTCGAAGTGAAGAAGGCCACCATAGATATCGGCGCGTTTGGGGCCTATCCGAGTAAGAGCTGTCGCTAGCATTTAAAGTCTCGCAAGACTTTAAATACCTATACTCCTGAAGCTTCAGAAGCAGTTTTTTGTGTCAAAAACTGCTTCTTTTCAGTTGGGGCTTCTTTTGGCACTGTTTCTTCAGTTTTTACAGCTTGGGTGTTTTGAGTGTCATTAGATTCAGGCTTAGATTCTAGATTTTGTTTATTCGAAGCCGCTTCTAATACTTCCTTGCCTTCTTCTGGTTTATTTTTTTCTTGTATATTATTTCGATCAAAACCCGCAACCCCTACTGCCGATATATCTTGAGATGAGACTTCTCCGACGTTGGTAAACATTTTTCCATCACCACCTTTTAGACTAATTCCTTGAACCGAAACTGAAGTCGAAACAGGGATGTCCTGAATACTGCCATCTTCCGCTAATGAAGAAAGTGAAAAGGAATAAACAGCGTCCGCTAAAGTCTCACCTTCGCTATTTTTAATAACATCATTAATTGTGTATTGGCCCGGAGCGCGCGCGCCTAGTTCAACTTCTGCCAGCGCTTTACCACTTGCATCACGGACTTGTAATTTTGTATTTGGTACTGCTTCTGTAATATTAAATTTCATACCGATTGGTTTGCCATTTTCAAGCTTCGCTTTGCCACCCTCTATATTTACTTCTTTGCCAATGTAATCGATCATGCCGACAGACTGCCCAAACTTTTGTAAATCGGCAAGTTCTTCGAGTTTTTTGTTAACGTTGAGCATTTGTTCTAGACCATTGAACTGCGCCAAGTGTGCCGCCATTTCGTAGTCTTCTTTGGGTTTCAAGGGATCTTGATTTTGCAATTGGGCGATAAAGAGCTTCATAAAATCATCTTTGTCTAACTCGGACTTTGGATAGGTCTTTTTATCAGTAGATTGGTTTAAAGCTTCGAACAATTCTTGATCTGTCTTAGCGCCGGAAAAGTCGCCATTTTTCTTTGCTTTTCTCTCTTGTCCGGTTTCATAATTAGATTCACCAAGAACTGAACCAAAATCGACCTTATCGCCGCCTCCGCGATCTACCGCGGTTCCGCTCTTTGTTTCTGTTGTTGGTTCGAGGGGTCTTACCGGCGGATTTATTCGATTTTGTAAGCTTACATTCAATTTAGCTTCTCCGTATATATTGCAGGGTACTTACACTACATATTGCTGTTGGTCGAAAAAGATCAAACAAGAACACTAATGCTTTGGCTATTTGGTCCAAAGGTTGGAACTTTGAAAAGCCCGATAGGATCCAAATGATGCCTTGCTCTTGAGTTTCCAGATTTTATAGATTTAATTTCCTTCATGTTGTTATTGTTGTCAGAAAAATTCTGACCTGACCAAGCCTGACGATCTTGTGAAAATTGTTGCTGAACATTTGCATTAGTCAATTGCAGATCTCTTTCTTGCAAGTGCTGCTTCAAGCTGGGTAATTCACTGCGTAAAAATTCACGTACTTTTTCGCTTTCTGCAGCAAATTGCACCGCGACTTCTTTTCCAGAAATATTAAGCTGAACTTCTAATTTTCCATTTTTATCATCACTTAAATCTAGTCGTACATCGCCGCCACCTTGTTGAGCTAATACATTCATGCGCTCGTTTATAACCTGATCAATTCTTGCTGCTAGTTGCTGATTTTCAATTGGAGCTGTTATGTTCTCTTTCCCTTGCGCATCGATGTTAGTTGCTTGCGTATCAGAGTTTCTTAAAAAATCGATAAAATTTGGCAATTCTTTGCCGGCTTGGCGCTCCTGAGCACTATATTTATCTACACTCTCAATATTTTGATCGGCAACAGCAAAACTAGTAGATAGAGACGCATTTTCTTCCGCAGATTTTCCACTTGCTGTTTGCAACTCAAATTGCAGGCGCGCTAAGTCTGAAAAATCAGGCTTTACTTTTCCAGAATCAGAAACCACAGGTGCGCTTGCATTATTTATTAACGTTGAATTGGGTTGCTCTTCTAAAAGCGGACCTAAGTCACCTGAATCGACGCTTTCGCTTTCAAGTGTGTTTAGGCTATCTTTACTTAATTCTTTTTGGGTAAGATTTTGTTCAAGAAAGAAATTTTGCGGTAAAAAATGTGCCTGCTTTGCACCTAATATAGGTACGGCTTGATCGATACTATTTTGACTTAATATATCTAAAGCATCTTTATTTTGTTGCTTAGGTAAATCAAAACCAACTAGAGCTAAAGGTGTTTCAATATTATTAGCCAAAGGATCATTTTTGAAATCGCTTGTGAGTGAGTTTGAAGCAAGTACATTCGTATCTGTTTTAATACTTGAACTTGAGCTATCTTTGTTCAAGCTTTCTAGACCGAATTCTTGATTTTCTGCTATGGGCAACACAGCTATTTCTGTGTTTATAGACTCATTTGGAGGACTACATTCAGAAAACATTTGCTGAGCTTGAGAAGAAGCACTCTCTGGCTCATCGCTTCTATCTCTACTTTCTCCGACTACAGAATTTGCATTCTGCCCTGCTGGCATACTAGCAGCACTCTTCGAGGAAGTTTGTTTTTCTACTGGGCTCGCTGGCACTTGTGCTGTACTGGGGGCTTTTGCTGAACCTGGTGTTGAAACTTGTCCGGGCGCTTGTCCAAATGCTTGCGCCGGCGATTTTCCAGGAGTTTGCGTTTGCATCGCTGCAAGCTGTTCATCGGTCTTTTGGTTTTTAATTGAAGTAGCTGAATCTTTTATAGAATGGGCCGACATTTTTTCAAAATATGGCGTTAAACCCTGTTGAGAAATTGTATTCTTAAGTTGTGTAAGCTCTGCAACTGCTTTTGCAGGATTGACTCCCAACTCTTCTAGAACTGATTGCATATCTGCCGTCGCAGCAAGATCAAAACCCGCACCTGCGAGTTTTGTAATTTGTTGATTATTAAAGCCTAGCTCTTTTAACTGAAACTCTATGGGAGCTTGTGTTTGTAAAACCATTGGCAAACTGTCGGTAGATAAAGCTTTTCCAATAACATTGTCGCCACTAACGAGGTCGACAAGCTCTTGTTTATCCATTAGCTCAAGGCGACCGCTCAAAAGAGCTAGGCTTGGAACTGCTTGAGCAACAACATCAAAACCTCCGAGTAGCGTCACGACTTCACTGTCTTTGCCTTCTTTTTTTCCGCCTTCAAGCTCCTGATTTTCTGCTTTTAGACTTTTGATCCCGCTTTCTGCGAGCTGAGACATAGGATTCGAATTAGAAGCTTTTTGATCTTTTTCCGCCGACTGCTTTTGATTTGCAGCTTGCGCTTCGGGCTGTTCTTCAAAGTGCTTTGAGAATTGTTTCTGATTGCTGGCTGGAGCCTCTTTTCGATTATTAGTGGCATCGTTACGAGCACTAAGTATCGGTTCAGATACAGCATTGCTGCTTTTCTGAAGATTTTTTTGATTTAAAAATCCATCGATCACTTAAGGCACTCCAAATTCGAACCGATGTCATTCAAGCAGTGAAGTAGAAATAATTCCTGTCCCATTGCTTCATACTGATCTATGCAGAACTCATGCCAAAAAATCTTATGCAGAATTATTGAGATTAAAGCGCTTAATTTTACCTTAATGGGTAGTTTCCACCTATTAACAAGGTGAAATATTCCTAGTACTAGGCTTTAAAAAAGACCATAATTCGGGCGATAAGAACTATTTTTTAAATAAGCAAAACTATTTAAAGCTAAAATATGTCGCTTGAACTTACCTACAAATCAGGATCTCTTTGTTTGCTGGGCAGCCATGCAGAAGAAAAATTTGGCTCTTATTGGCTCTGGGATGATCGTTCAAAATATTTTCGTTCCTTTGCTGCAAATTACCGTAAAGTGCTGCTTGAGTTAAAAGACAGCACACATGCTTTTGAGGATAAGGCACGCGCATATTTAACGCATGAATTTACTTTTTTAAAAGCGCCACAACCGCGTAAGCATCAGACTGCTGCTCTAGAGGCTTGGATAAAAGCAGACATGTGCGGCACTATCTGCCTACCTACGGGCGCTGGCAAATCCATCCTAGCCCTCATGATTATCGAATACACAAAAAGGCCTAGTCTCATAGTCGTACCAACTATAGACCTAATGTTACAGTGGCAATCTTTGGTGAAAGAATATTTCGCTATCGATGCAGGTATGTTGGGCGGTGGGCTCTCCACAATAAACGAACTCACGATCGCAACTTATGATTCGGCAGCTTTGCACTTTGAAAAATTGGGCAATAAGTTCGGCTTGCTCATTTTTGATGAATGTCACCATCTGCCAGCTCCGCAATATATGAAAATTGCCAAAGGCTCACTTGCTCCATTTCGCTTGGGGCTCTCAGCTACTGTCCAAAGATCCGACCAAAAAGAGACGCTGATATTTGAATATGTCGGGCCTCTGGTTTATGAAGCGAGTATTCATGAAATGGTCGATGTCCATCTCTCGCCGTATAAAATCGTTACCATCGAAGTCGCAATGAGCGAAAAAGAAAGAGCAGCCTATGATCAAGCGAGGGAGCTTTACTTAAATTTCATAAGAAAAAATGGAATCCAAATTTCGACTCCTAATGGCTGGCAGAATTTTATTATGTTAAGCGCTAGAAGCCCAAGCGGCAAAATTGCAATGCAGGCTTACCAAACGCAGAAAAAATTAGCCCAAGCTGCGCAGGGCAAACTCTATTTTTTATGGCAAATTATTCGAGACCATGCTGCAGAAAGAATGATCGTCTTCACAGACAACAATCACTTCGCATATTTTTTAGGTCGAACTTTTTTACTGCCAGTTTTAACGCACCATACAAAAGCTGCAGAACGCAAGCGCATGTTAGATGAATTTAAAAGTGGCGCTATAAACATACTCATAACCTCTAAGGTTTTAAACGAAGGCGTGGACGTCCCCGAAGCAAGCGTAGCTGTTATTATGTCAGGTAGTGCGACAGTGCGAGAACATGTGCAAAGACTCGGCAGGATATTGCGGCACCGCGAGGGAAAACAGGCCATCCTTTATGAACTAATCGCAAAAGACACTAGCGAAAAATATGTCAACATAAGAAGACGCCAACACGATGCTTACAAAAGACCACATTAATACTCGCCGTCGGGGCGACAAATTATTCCCAGTATTTTTAGATTCAGAAAACCCTGATTTGCTTGCACACAGCGAAATTTTGCTTAAAGTTTTCTCCGAAAGCAAAGGCTTAAAAATTGTGCAGTTAAATGAAAAAATAAATCGTACTTTGACGCTTGAGCCAAAAATTCTAAACGGATTGTCTAAACTTTTGTTTGATTGTTGTGAATATGAAGAAAGCGGGCCCGAACTTCTAGAATACCGCTGGAATGTATTTCATACAGCGAATCGCCTTTTAAAAGAAAAAAAATTTGAGCTTTTATCTGAGTTCCAGCAGGCCTTGAGTCAAGAAATCCAGCAACCCATAATTCAGGCTCAAGAAAAAATATACTCCGATCATCCTGACTACAGAATTGTTCGTAGTTTTAAAACTCTGCAAACAATAGAATTACTGAATCGTTATAATGTTGCTCAAGTGCAAGGTCTTTTGCTCTACGCGCATAAATTAGAGTTGAAATTGCTAGCTCCGGAAATCGGTCAACTGCGCTATCTTTTGCGACAACTTCGCTTCCACCAACTTCTCGCAGACATTCATCATAACCCTGTTACGAAATCGACAGAATTGACAATTTCTGGCCCGCTTAGTTTGTTTGAAAGAAATCAGATTTACGGATTAAAAATGGCCAATTTTTTGCCGCACATTCTTAATTTTTCGAAATGGGAACTGACTGCTCAATTAAACTTCCAAAACAAAGCGCTGACGCTAAAACTTGACGAAAAACTCGGCTTAAAAAGCCACTATCCTAATCATAGCAGCCATATTCCCGAAGAAACCTATGCTTGCATGAACACTTTTAATGAACAATCTAAAGATGTTGAACTCAAACTTAACGAAGAAATTATAAACCTAGGAAACGAAAACTGCTGCTTTCCCGACCTTATTCTGAAAGATTCTTGTAACGGGAAAAAAATATATATCGAGTTATTCCACCCCTGGCACCAAGGCCAAGCGCTTAAACGAATACAGCAAGTAGAGGCGACTCAAAGAAGCGATTATAAAATCGGCCTAGATAAAAAAATCATTAAAAACAAAGAGCTAAAAGATAAAATTGAAACTTCGCCTTGGTTTGCGCAACACGGATTTTTGTACAGTGTTTTTCCCTTAGTAAAGCATTTGCAGTCTCTATATCCGAATTAGGAAGAATCTCCCGCCTTATAGATCTTGACATCCCACTGTGAATTTAATAATTGGAATTAAGACTATGTTTTCTTAGTAATTTGAAGGGGGAGGAACTATGAATTTTTACAATAATTCAATTTTAATTTGTTTCGTCATGATATTTATTTCTGCTTGCAGTTCAGAATCTATCCCGACAAAGGAAAATTCACTCGCAACAATTTGTCCAAACCAAGAAGTCCTCTTTTTTCCAGGTCGCTGCCCTGCTGGTATTGCATGCAATTCTAAAATGCTTGAAAATTCAAAAATCAAAACTACGAGTATGCCGCCTGATTCTTGGTGGCCCGACAAGACAATTTTCAGAAGTAACTCAAGTATTTGTCCGATAAAAAATGTCGCGGGTTATAGTGCAGGCAGAGTGCCCTTGATTAGACGTATGCATTTCCTGCCCAATTATATCGATAAGGCTATTCTTATAGACCCTTCATACGAAGATGGGAGAAGTGACTTTAAGCTCAATAAAAATCAGCTGGTTCGAGGAGTCGATATAGTAGCAGAATGGCTAAATGCGGATAAATCTAGAAAATTCTATTTTGTTTACATAAATAGTCGGGGAAATGGTCACGAATCTTACGTTGATAAACAAAACTATCCACAAAAGGTACTAACAAACTCTCAAGTCATTTTATGCAAAAGAAAAACAATGAGCGATGTAGGCCATCTGGAGTTTGCCAATGCACTAGGACCTGACTTTTTACTTAATCCCGGATCTAATAATTTAGTCGAGTGCGATGCATTAGAATAGTGCTAAACTTTTAAAAGCCTCCATTTTGTGGAGGCTATTTATTACTAATATTGATCGCAATTTAATTTTTCAAGGGTAGAACAATTAAATCTATATTGTCTTTTAAATTAACATCAAAAGAAAAATTATCTAAAACGACACTAAAGTACTGCTCAGGCATTCTAAAACATTTACTCGTTTTTGACATTTCGTTTTCTACGCCAATAGCCGCCAATACAATAATTGCCTTCCCGCCAACATAGGATATAGACGGCTCAGTAGAAGCAAAGCTATCATCACAACCACGTAAAACCGCGGACAAATTTACTTTGGTGAATTCCCTTAAATCTTCGCAAACATCGCAGGAAGACCCGAGAACGATCTGCTTTGAAACAATTCTAACTTCTGGCGTATATAGACCAATCGAACCTTCCGGCAATACTACATTGTTTTGATTAGCAAAAGCCCCAACACTTAACAAAAAACCCGCAAAAACAAACAAAAATTTCATACTAGACTCCTAATTTGTAAAAGGAAATTTTCAACAAACTCGGAGAGCTAGTATCACGAAAACAAGCCGTTTGTCATCATTTTAAAGGGAATTTATGTGTAAATGGGGGATGAAAATCAAAATTTCCAGCAGATAAATTTGAAAAATCTGCTGGAAATTTATGGCGGAGTTTTTATTGTAAGTAGTATACGACTACCTTCTCACTGGATTCTGCTAAAACTTCTGGTTTTATGTGCACAACTTTTCCCTCTACTCGATAGTCAGATGCATTTAATTTTACACCATCTAATTTGACTTCGACTACTTCACGTGGCGTTGCGTCTAATCTAAATTCTGTTTTCATAATTAACCTCACATGATTTGTTAATTCTTCAAAATGTTGCGACCATTCTGGTTGACAGATATCAAAAGTCTTACCTCCGGAAGTTTGCGCTAATGTTATATATGAGGTACCAATCTTCGCAATATCGCATGCCGCGTTATCGCTATTAAGGCCAACAAAACCATAGATCAACGGATTGACATTATTATTAAATGGAGTCACGTAGGAAAGGAAATTAGCGGAAGTGACTTGAGAAGCATCGTCATCAGAAACAAATACATATATTCTTTTAGCGTCTGGTCGGAAAAAATCTGAAAGACTCCCAACAAGCTGTGGAATTTCGCTACCTGGCAATAAAAAACCTTCTTCTAAACTTCCACCATGGGAAATAGCCTGCGCTTGATTACACAATCTTCGATCTGCATTATTGATGGATGAAGGCGATTTATCTGCTGGTGGAGCCGGAAAATTCGTACTAGAAGCCGGGCAACTAGCCGTAGCTGCGAGAAAAAGCGGGTCATTACTTCTTACTATGTAATCTACCTGACGCGCTTCAAGTTCTGCTGGTAAAGGACTGGGTAAGTTAACAGAAAAAAATCGATGAAAAACGTCTTCTTTTGTTGAAACTAGAGAAAAACGCAAATCGCTGAGCGAACTTAATCTTTGGATGAAATTGGAAAAATTTGCTCGTACTTTTTCAATTTCGTTGCCCATAGAGCCTGAATTGTCGACAAGCCAAACCATATCTACTTTTTGTGTTACGGCCACTAGATCAAATTCTTTAGATTTTATCTCATCAGAGTCGCCGCCTGTATCTTCTCCATCGTCATTTCCGCTATCTTCTCCACCATCGTTTTTCTGAGAGCCTTTGTCGTCATCCTTTTTTTTCGCATCGCTATCGCCATTAGGAGGAACACATGTTGTAAGAGATGCTCCAGCACAATCAACACCGGATGTTTCGGCAGCCTTTCCTTCGAAACTACTTTTATTTGAACAAGAGAACACAAAACCTAGAATCATCAATGTATATATACTTCTTATTTGCTGCATCATAACCTCCGCTCTTAGCTTACTAATCGGTTTTGGCGCAAGACATATTCAGTATTATTTTATTCTTCATTGATATTAATAAAATAGATCATATATTAGCGAAGAAAATGGAGATGCATTTTGGACTAGTTATTTGGAACTTACAGAACATTTAGATTCAAAACAATCCATAAGTATAAAAAAAGAGCCAAGAAAATATTCTTGGCTATCTTAAAAATGTTTCAATGACCTATTTAGGATAAATGTATTTTTGTTAGCCTCATTCAGCTATTGAGCTTCATATCTAATGGTTACAACATCTTCAAATTCGGGAGCAGGATCAAAAACAACATCTTTTTCGACTACTGTAAAAGTACTCTGCTCAAAATCGACTTCTATCCCCTGTTTATTTATAGCTTTGATGCTAATTGAGCCTTGTTTAGGCAAAACATCTAAAGTAACTCTGCTAATAATTTCCCCAATCTTAATTTTATATTTGATTTGGTAATATTGAGCGACGTGACCATTGACTAATATGTCGTATTTTATCGCTATATCGTGATTTGCGGCATTATAAATAAACTGATCTGCACTTAATTTTTGCACGCCTTCGGCAAATATTTCTAATGATTCTGGAATTGCTCTGGTATCAATTTCGTATGTAGTTGTGACTTGATCTTTTATTGATTGACCGACTTTGCGCGCAAACCCCGCAAATTGTTCTTTCAATGCCAAATACTCCGGGGAATTTACTTCAGCTTTTGAATTTAATGCAAACCAATCACCAGCATTTATAACATCTATATAACCTTCATTTTGGTCGGGGTTTAAAAATCCGTACGTTTTAATCAACTGCCTACTATCAGACACTCGCTGACTCTTTAGCTGTTCTATCAACAGCAAATATCCATCAGCATTAGCAATTAATTTGTTGTCGATTTTATCCATATTGACTGCTGTGTCATTAGCTGGGCATCTTCCATTTGTGGAGTCACCCCCATGACAATTTTTTTCATCGCTCACAATAATTACTGCTATTGCGGAGTTTGGTCTGATCCAGGGGCCATTTGACGCAAAGTTTTTTACTGTACAATTGTTTAGCAGACTTTTTGCACCCATATAAAGGCCGCGCTCTGTTGCCGCACCGTCAATTCCAACGTTAACACCCTTCGAAAAACGCGGCATTATATTCGCTTCGCCTTTTTTGATTAATTCGTGCAGGCATTCATCCCCAGTATCTTTAATTCCATCTTTGCCTTTAACATCTGTCGTAGTAATCCCTATCTGCCAATCAAAATCTTCGATGGAACTTAATATTAATGGCAGAAATTCTTGCACTATGTTTTGTTCTGCTGTCATTGAGACTGAATTATCAATCACTAAAACTATATCTAAAGGTAATAGTGTCAAAGCTGGTATTTGGGTTAAAACATCTTCTATTTTTCCTTGGGTAAATTCCTTATACAAGTAGACAGGTTCTACAGGGGGATCTACCGGATCATCTGGCGGATCTACAGGATCAGCTGGCGGATCTACCGGATCATCTGGCGGATCTACCGGATCAACTGGTGGATCTATTGGATCAACAGGTGGATCTACTGGTGGTGGCTCAACTGGACCGACAGGTGCCTTCACCGGAGATGGCTTTTTATCCTTTTCAACTTCTAAATTGTTATCTTCTTTAGTTTTTACCTCTGCAATTTCAGCGCTGCCCTGAAACTTAGCATCGCTACAGCCGATAAAGGCTATTGAAGCTGTTGTTAATAGCAACTTAAGAAATAGTGTACGTTTTTTATCGTGGTTCATGAGTTGAGTCTCCATTTTATCAACAGGAAGACTTTCGACATTTCTTGACAAATAAGTTAGTTATTCTATTTAACTTAGATTTTTTAGAATGTTATACTGCTTTTTCTTCTTAAACATTTAGATAAAATTTCCGACATGAACCAGATTCTCAGAAAAAAAAATGAAATCTAGTTGTTACAACTCTTGCCAAATTTATTGAACAGGAACACAGATCGCTCCGATTTTAGGCCAACTGTCGAGAGGATCATTTTTAGAGCCGTTCCAAACAAATCCTTCAGAAGCCTTGTTGTCTTTATCATAACAAAAAGCGTCGTTTATATTGCAATCACTTATTGTTTTACACTCCAAATTTGCACCGCAATCACCTGTGTGGAAGAAGACTGGCAAAGGAGCTGTAATATAATTATTAAATAAATCTTTTAAAAGACGATTATTTCCTAAAAAATTATAATTGGCTGGATTTAGTTTTTGCAAAATCTCATGTTGATAGACATAATTTTTTAGCAAACCTTCCCACAACTTTGGCTCCCGCAATATAAGCGGATGTGTTTTGAAATCTCTTTCAAAAAAAGAGTAATTTGCTCCTTGCATACCAGCGTAATTGGGCAAAGCACCTAAATTTAGCAAATCTTTTCTTTGTGAGTTTACTAAATCAACACTTGCATCTCGCCAAATATTGCATGGGAAAAACGGTTTTTCTTGCAAAATAACGCAATAGCCGACATCTGGAATGTCTGGCCCGCGGCGCTCATTGAGTCTCCTACAATAGGGCTTTAGGCCTGTGGAATAGACTCTTCCACTTGTGGAAGCTATATATTCACTAAAACCTTCGGTGCCGTACTCAGAATTTAGGCGACGACTTAAAGTTTCTTTCATCCAATCGTTGTTACACTCATAGGGCGATTCTGCATAATTGCTATCAAATTCTGTTACATTATTTTCATCCCAGGTACATGCTGGATGATGCCAGCCGTTTTTAACCTCTTCAGCCAATGCCAAAGAATACGCGACGTAACCTAACGAAGATTCGACTAAATATTTTAATAAGGAGCCAGGAGTGAGTTTAATTGAATTAAATTCATATGTATTTGGGTTCTTCTTTCCAAGATTGCGAAACATATCGATAAACGACCATTTTTCTATTTTCATATTCATGATTTCTTCAAATTTTTTCGTCACCATTGTAGCGTTTGATTCAGCCGGGCTTGACTCCGCAGAAATCCAATCACTGTGATCACTTGAAAAAGCCCATTCAAAACAGTATTTAAAAAGCTCTTTCGGCGGTGGCTGACCAATTCCTCCTTCTATTCCATCTCGAGCACCCCAAATATATCGAGGTGAATAGACTGACAAACGGTAACGGTCATCTATTTGTAAGCTAGAGCGAATCTCTCTTTTAATACCCGCACTAAAACCCAAACTAATTATCTCGAGTATTTTTTTGCTTCCCGACAAGGACATTGACATGCTCATTTTTTTGTCATCTAAAATTGATTCTAAAAATTCAACCGTTGCGAAACAATAAAATTGATCTTTTTCAAAACTTATTGGTTGTTGCGCATAACCCCATTGTACTAAAAGTGAATCGGTTCTAACTTTTACAATTTCGGCACCTAATTCAGCGCCTATACCTGACATAAACTTTGCGTTTAAATTAAGTACCATTTCATTTTTGGCACTTGAAACTGATTGCATTGCAAGTCCGGACTCGCTACGGAGATTTTCAATTGATTTTTGCCACGCATAACTGTCTACACCCTTGTATTTTTCAGCGGTATATATGCCATTTTTTTGGGGATACATTATCGCCTTATTAGCTCGATCTAGAATTTTGTAAAATTCTTTCCCTTGAAGTACACGCAACTTTTGTTCTTGCTGTGCTCTTGTCAAAAAAGCTTCGTGTGAAGTTTTTGCAACAGACCCATTTGTCGCGTTGTTCAATACAGACTTTCTATTCTTTTCTTGGTCATCTGAAATGAAAGAAGTTCGACAAGCTGATAAAATTATTAAAATAGCTATTCCGCCGCAAAGCAGCGTTTTCATTTTTTTCACAAACTAGCCTCTATTTAAACAAGGTCGTTACTATTTATGAATAAATTTATCGATCCATTTTGTATTTTACCATTGAAAGATTGAAAGTTTAAATTGAGCTGATTCAATCATGTAAAACGAAATTTGCCCAAAATCGTCCGGCAATTGAGCGCTCCGATCGGTCCGGCGCTTTGGTTATAAACTGTTGTTTTTATTGTCTTTAATTCCATCTAAACGCTTGTTTTAATTCCTCCATTTTCCTGTTACATTCGCTAGTCCAAAGTAGGAAAGAAATAGGAGTTTAGAAATGAGTTCAAACAACTACTGCGGTCTAAGGGGCATTGAGTTTATTGAATTTAGTGCTCAAGACCCGGGCCAACTGCACAGTTTATTCACGGCTTTTGGTTTTTCAAAAACCAAGCAGCATAGTTCTATGCGAATAGATCTTTATGAACAAGGCGACATCCACTTTTTGGTAAACACCGATAAAAAGTCTTTTGCTAGCTGCTTTGCTCAAGAGCATGGCCCTTCAGTGCCATCTATGGGATGGCGAGTAGAAAGTGCCAAAAAAGCTTTTGAAGCTGCACTTGCTCGTGGCGCAAAACCCGCGACAGAAAGTGACTACAATGCCGCTAACGGGGAAAAAATTTATGCGATTCGAGGAATTGGCGACAGCCTGATCTATTTTATAGAATCGCTAAGCTCGGAAGACTGTTATAAGGATCTCGGTTTTATTCCTCACAAAGCTCCGAATAAAATAAATGGACTTGGTTTTTTAATTGTCGATCATCTGACGAACAACGTCCCTCAAGGCACAATGCAAGAATGGTCAAATTTCTATAAAAATGTATTTGGCTTCACTGAAGTCCGCTATTTTGATATCCGCGGGGCAAAAACTGGCCTTTTGTCTTATGCGCTTCGTTCCCCAGATGGTAGCTTTTGCATTCCCATCAATGAGGGCACGGAATCTAAGTCTCAAATTAATGAATATCTTCGCGAATACAAAGGGGCAGGGGTGCAACACATCGCCTTTGCAACAAATGATATCATCGACTCCATTAGCAAACTAAAAGGCACGGTTATTGAAACTCTTGATATCGACAATGAATATTATGAAGAAGTGTTTACACGCGTTCCGAAAGTTACCGAAGATCACAAGCGACTTCAAGATTTACAGATTTTAATCGATGGTGATGACGAAGGATATTTGTTACAAATTTTTACAAAAAATATTATCGGGCCAATTTTTATTGAGATTATTCAACGAAAAAATCACCTTGCCTTCGGTGAGGGGAATTTCGGGGCGTTATTTCGTTCAATTGAAAGAGATCAAGAAAAGCGAGGTGTATTATGATAGGCCAACATTTTTTACGCGTCATTTTTTCTAAATGTATTTTTGCTTTTATGATTCTTATTTGCAGCCCTTTAGTTCATGCAGAATCGCGCTTAAATGACGGTACAAGTGCTGATAAAAAGTCCAAGAGCTCGAGAAGCGGCACACAGCAACTCATGCAAGAAAAGTTACTAAGCGCACAAAGCTTGGTCCGAGACCTAGCTTTGGAAGATCATATTGGGATTATCAGAGATGGCGAAAAACTATTAATGATTGCCAAAGCTGGAAGTTGGTACCAAACGGAATCAGAAGATTACCTGCGTTACTATCATAACTTTAGAGAAGCAGTTCAATTTTTGGTCGATAGCGCCAAAGCAAAAAACATTGAAGGAGAAGCTATGGGCTATATAAGAGTGACCCTTAGCTGCATGCAATGCCATAATTTCGTTAGATCAGGACGAAAAATTTAGTTTTACATTCAAAATGACGATAGAATCTAGGAATGTGCAATAAGGAGTTGAGTAAATGAAAAATGAAATAGACATTGTATACCGCGGACTTCCTCAATCTGATTCTTTGGATTTTGAAATCAAAAGAAGAGCCACAAAATTAGAAAAGCTCTTTGACCAGACCCAAAGTATGCGAGTGCTTATCGAAGACGCTCACAAACACCAACACAAGGGCAATGTCTATCATGTTCATATTGAAATGCATGTGCCTGGCAATGTTATAGTCGTGAACAAAGCTCGCGACGAAAACAAAGCCCATACAGATGCCAAAGTCGCTATTAGAGATGCATTTGATGCTGCTGAAAAACAATTACGCAGCTATGTTGAAAAATTAAAAGGCAAGGTAAAAACTCACTCTAGTTCAGCTGAAGCGGATTTAGGCGAAGACTCAGATGAGACCACTTCCAATGAAAACATCTAGTAGATTTTTTACATTATTATTCATGTTTGGAGCTGCTGTGCTTGGACTTAACCTTTTCGCTAAAAACAAAATCAACAATATGACAGCGGAAAAGTTGGCAAAAATTAAAAGCCTTACGCCCCTTCAATACAAAGTTACTCAAGACAGCGGAACAGAACCACCTTTTAAAAACGAATATTGGGACAATAAGCGAGAAGGCATTTATGTCGATATTGTGAGTGGGGAAGTTCTCTTCAGCTCAAAAGATAAATTTGATTCAGGGACTGGCTGGCCAAGCTTTACTCAAGCTCTTGAAACAGAGAATATCGTCGAAGTTAAAGATTCAAAATTCTTTATGACGCGCATAGAAATTCGCAGCAAAAAGGGGGATTCTCACCTCGGTCATGTTTTCGATGATGGACCAGCTCCAACAGGCAAACGCTATTGCATGAATTCGGCCGCCATGCGCTTTATTCCGAAAGAAGAACTTGCATCTGCCGGATATGAAAAATATTTAAAATCATTTCAGCCTTAGATTATTTGGAAAATAAAATACCAAATTCAAATAATTCCAAGAATCAGAGCTGCTCCAATTAGCATTAAACTTATCCCGACAATTTTTTGAAGCGATGCTAAAGTAATTTTCTCCAAATAACGATTGCCTAAAAATGAACCCGCAAATGCTAAAAAGATAGCAAGCGAAATGACTTCGATATGGCTAAGAATAAAACTTCGATCAAACTGAGATAAATACGTTGGAATCCGAACCATATCTATCATGCAGGCAATGACAACCCCTGTTGCAATAAACGAATTTTTTTACATGCCGCTGCGTAGCAAAAACATACTACGCAGAGCACCCTGGTGCCCTGAAATTCCGCCAAAAAAGCCGCTTAAAAAGCCGCCGATTGGTAGAAAACGCGCGGAAAAACTTATAGTTTTAGTTTGCGGCAAATAATCTAGAGAAGTAAAAAAAATTATTAAGGCACCAACGATCACCTTAAAAGGTTCAATTTTATATTCGTTCACTCCTATATAATAAGAGAGTAACTCTGGCATTTTGGAAACACTCCCCATTATCCAGGCTCCGACCCAGGCGGCAATGATTGCAGGAATTCCAAAACGGAAAATTATTTTATAGTCCGCATCTTTTTTAACTAAAAAATATTTAAATAAATTATTAGAAAGGTGAACAATACCAGTCAGTGCTATTGAAATATCAAGAGGGAAGACCAAAGCAAATGCCGGTAAAAGTATTGTCCCCAAGCCAAAGCCAGAAAAAAAAGTCAGAACCGAACCCAGAAAAGCCAATAAGCAGATCAATAACATACAATTATTTAACCTATAAAATGGGGTAGGGGTCGTGGCACATGCGACTCTAAAAATCCGCGATAACTGTGAAGCGCAAAAACATACGCCGTCAATTTTTCCATGTTCGTTATTATCGAACAGTTGTAATTAATTGCAGTTTGTCGAATTTTTGCACCATGAGATAGTTCGTTTTTTTGCAAATTTTTAGGAATATTAATAACGAAGTCTACCAAGCCTGCCCGAATTGCATGCAGCACATCTTTTTCACCTTGACCAGGCCAACTTAAGGCTGTCACTGACACTCCGTGGTCTGCAAGATATTGAGCCGTACCTTCAGTAGCATACAAAGGCAGGCCTAAATCTTGAAATATTCTTGCCGATTGCAGAAATTTAATTTTTTCATGTTCTGGCCCAGCGCTTACAAGTATTCCTTTTTTAGGTGGACGAAGGTATGACGCCTGCATCGCGAGCAGCAAAGCTTCTTCCAAGTCAGTGCCAATACAGCCAACCTCACCCGTAGAAGCCATTTCAACCCCCAAAATGGGGTCGACACCAGGTAAGCGCGTAAAGCTAAACATTGCTGCTTTGACACCCACATGCGGCAGATCATCTTCTTTGATATAGCGCATAACTGGCGTTTGTCCCAGCATGATAGATGTTGCAGCTTCAGCGAAATTTTGTCCCACAACTTTTGAGATAAATGGAAACGTACGTGCCGCCCTAGCATTGCATTCGATGACTCGAATGTGATTTTGTTTCGCTAAAAACTGTATATTAAAGGGACCGTTTAGCTTAAGTTCGCTTGCAATTGCTTTCGTTGCTTTGCGAATGCGCCTAACTGTCTCAACATATAATTTTTGTGCAGGGACAACCATAGTTGCATCACCAGAGTGTACCCCTGCATTTTCGATGTGTTCACTGACTATCATAGATAGAATTTTGCCGTTTTGCGCTAAACCATCAACTTCGATTTCTCTAGCTCCAATAATAAATTCAGAAACAACAACCGGATGGTCGCGCGAAATTTGTTCTGCTATATCTAAAAAACTTGTCAATGATTGCGCATCGTATGCCACACGCATAGCAGCTCCTGACAGCACATAACTAGGCCTTACAAGAACAGGAAAGCCGACGTCATCACAAAAGCGGACGATATCAGACCTATCAGTCGCAGATATCCAACGCGGTTGGTCAACACCAATTCTATCTAAAAGTTTGGAGAACTTATAACGATCTTCGGCGTGATCTATACTAAATACTGAATGCCCAAGCAGCTTAAGCCCAGCCTCTGACAGCGGTAGCGCAAGTTTATTTGGAGTTTGACCACCCATAGATGCGATGACACCATCTGGATTTTCAATATCACAAATATCAAGAATGCGCTCAAGACTTAGTTCTTCGAAGTAAAGCTTGTCTGAGCTGTTGTAGTCTGTTGATACTGTTTCTGGATTGCAATTTATTATAATACTGTTCCAGTTTGATTTTTGCAGAGTTTCACTGCAGCTAACTGCACACCAATCAAATTCGACGCTAGTCCCGATTCTATAAGCTCCACAACCAAGTATAACCGCCGTTTTGGGATGCTTTAAATTCTGCAATGGATCATGAAACTGGCC
>JAGOVF010000100.1 GCA_018060885.1 Oligoflexales bacterium
AGATGGTTATAAGAGACAGGTGTTATTAAGTGCAAGCGCTTGCACTGTTAAGGAAGAAAAAAAATCTGAAGTTAAAAGATCAGAAATGGTTAGTGAAAGCCGCCTTTATATCATCGCGGAAGGAATAGTAACGGGTGGTCACATCGATTACAAAATCTATAAAAATGGCGCAATTGTTTATAGTGGAGAAATCTCCTATTTAGCTTCTTTTGAAGATTTTTTGGAAGTCGAGTATCAGCAATTTTTTAGCGGGATCTACCGGATAAGAGACAAGAAATCTACTTCCTCCCTAACCTATAGCAAAACAGGTCTTACTCATCGCGAGTATTTGTCTGATTTTTCTGTTGATAGCATTGACGACAAAGCCAATCTTAGCCATATCTCTATTAACGCAATTGAAAAAATTATAAATTGTGTCCAATATCCTTCCGATTATTTCAATAACGCTGGATATAATAATACTGTGGAAGAAGAGGAAACGGAATGCGTTGCTGCTCCAGAATTCTCTATCGCTTCAGCGATTTTAAACCGGGTAACGGGCTCTATGGTATTAGATCTTAGTAAAGAGTATGTACACATTAAATCCTTAGAGTTAAATATGACCAACCCTGGTTTTGGTGAAAAATATACCGTAAAATTTACCGATCAAAAGAAAATCTAAGGAGTACTTAGGTTGCATTGTAATCTCATATATAAAACGAAAGGTCTCACTTTGCTGTCTCTCAAGCATAAATTATTTTTCTTACTTCTTCTAATTTTAATTTCAGGAGCCTGCACCCAGTCACCGCAATCAGCTCAAAGTGAAGAAAAAGACCTTTCCCTGCATCTAGATTTTCATACTGTTTCTTTAAGCGGCCTTGAAATGAATATTGATATTGCCACTTACTTAAAAGATAAACAGAATTTTATTGAAGAAATGTACGGCGATATATTCATATCTGTTGAAGTTCTCGGTTTAAGTGAAGGCGGCTATGAAAAAGTAATAAACGAAATTGTTTTTAAACAAATGCGATTTTTGATGCAGTCTCTGCATAATAGGCATAATGAAGAGGCAAAAAACAGCGTTGAAATAATATCTAAAGAAGTGACTGCGGACAACAAACTGCTTGTCAAATACAATATCGAATTAAAAGTAGCACTAAATGATGTTAAAGATTTAAATGAAAGTAAATTTTACATCATTAACAACCCACAAATCGCGGCAATTAGAAATTTGTACGCAGCTGAGCCAGAATGTTTCAAGCCTAACGAAGAACCTACAACTGACACTCACCTCGATAGTTTATTTTACTATTATACACCTCAGACCTGCACCCATCGAAGCAGCGATTGGCAAGAAGTAAACCCAGAACTGCAAGTTAGTTATGAAGAAAAAATCAACTACCCTGAATATGATTTGATTTGGCAGGATGATACCTTAAATGTATTTCAAATATTTAGCCCTGCCTCTGATATGACTGAAGATGATACCGGAGTCTATGCTTACAAACGATTTTTAAAACTATTGCGCGCCGAACTTGGCGCAGGTGAAGCAATTTTAGGCAGCTTAGATCAAGCCATTTCAGACCCATTAAATAATAGCGAAATCGAATTAAAATACAGCCTAGCCGATGGCCGAGAATTAAATGTGTATACAGCATTATGGGAATCCGAGTGGAAATATGAAGATGATAAAATAGATTTATTTGTCGAAAAGTTCAAGGAATCTGATTTTATCTCCTTCAATGGTCATGCGGGATATGGCGCAGAAGTAAGAGAAATGAATTCTTTTATAAAAGAAGAAGTTAATAAATTTCATCTTTATTATATTAATTCATGTTGGAGTTACTCTCACAATGAGAATGACTCTGATAGTATCGATTACATTGGCAATATAAGACCATCTTACTTTCATTTAATGGCCGATCAAGATTTCGCGATAATTAAAGGCCTTTGGGAAAAAAAATCATACCAAGATATCTTACTTGCAATTGATGACCGACTAAATGTGGTAACAAGCAAAGAAGAGCACAATCCACACGTTGCTATAACGGGTGAAGAAAATAATAAATATCAGCCTGATAAAAATCAGCCTTAATGCTAAAATGTAAAAAAATGAAAAATCCTTCATCGGCTCAAAACTAGATGAATGAGAAGATCGGTGGTAGCAAAGTCATGTACTTGAGAAATTTATGTTATCTCTTTATCGTCTTAAATTTGGTCGCATGTGTGTCTACTGAAACCCCAAAATACGAAATCCTCAAAATACGAAGTCCTCAAAAGTGCGGGCGAATTCGAGCTCCGACGTTATCAGCCAACGATTGTCGCCGAAACGACTGTCGATAGCAATTTTGACGACGCGGGTAGCATCGGTTTTCGTCGGCTAGCTAAATATATTTTTGGTGACAATACGACGAAAGCAGAAATAGCCATGACGGCTCCGGTGTCGCAAGCGGCCATAGGTGAAAAAATCGCGATGACGGCTCCGGTTGGCCAAAGCAGCGTCGACAATAAGTTTGTTATCAGTTTTACAATGCCCGCTTCCTACACCCTGCTGTCGCTACCGCAGCCAAATAATCCTGAGGTCGTTCTTCGCGAGCTTCCCGGCAACAAAGTTGCCGCGATTACTTTTTCTGGTTTTTCTTCAGAAGACCTTTATCGCACAAAACTCGCGGCCTTAGAAAAATGGTTGCAAAGCGAAAGTCTTCGTTCTACAGCTCCGCCGGTCTTTGCCAGGTATAATCCGCCATGAACGCTTTGGTTTTTAAGACGCAACGAAATCCTGATCAATGTTAAATAAGGGCTGAAGAAGTGCGTTTGCCTGAGTGTGTACGAAATAATCTTACGCAGCTACCGGCCCTGAAAACTAGCTTATAAATATTACAAGAATGAGTAAAAAATTTTCCTCCATCGGGGGGGGGGGTGTAATTTGTGTACTTATTTTATTTTACCATACTGCCGAGTTGAAATACGAACTTGTTGACAGAAAGGTCCGCTAAATAGTTAGCATCGTGATAATATATTTCAATGCGAATATTTTTTTAAACCTACAGTTTTATTTGAGATGAATTTTACGAATCATTGACAAAACCCATTTGTTTAATCTCAGAAATGTAACCCACTCCAAAACACAAAATTAACTTTTGCTTTGGTCCAAAAATTATTCAAAAACGGAAAAACAGGTTTTCAATAGCGATCAGCAAATTGATTACGTAAAAGTTTAACGGTTGACGAAAAATAGAATATGCCTATTTATAGCTGAATAGATTTTTCTAATTAATTCTCTAAGAATTAATTTTACATCAACGCAAATTATAAAATCTAAAAGGAGGTGAACGGTCTTATGGAATCTTGAAAGGGAATTCATGGCAGCTGGACACTACCATGAATTTTGTTAGGTAGCCCTAAACAAATCTAACCTAACATTACCCTTGAACAACTGCAATTTTTTTTGTCTTTAGTCGAATTGTTCGACTTTAGATACCCATTTTTATCGAGGAGTTCAGGAGAATGAAAATATTAAACAGAATGTTAATCATTCCAGTCATAATGGCTGGAACTTACCACTGTGGAAACAAAAACATAACGCACAACAAGCATAAGGCTTGGGAGTCGCCGGATGAATCAATGCGCATTGGACGTGGTTATGATTACTTGGGTCAAGATGGTGTTGTACGCGGTGATTGTTTCAGTTTTTCGCCGGAGTCCTATGCGGAGACAACCTGGAAAGACCTTGCTGAAGGTGGAGAGCAAAATTTTTCTGAGCGCCGCGTGACCAGCTTCGAAGAACTATTGAAAGAGTTCAATATGAGTGTGTCAGCAAGTGTGAGCGGCACTTTCGGCAAAGCGAGTGGTTCATATGGTCACTATGAGAAATATGTAGCATCTGAGGAAAACTTTACTTGGATCATTAAGAAAGAAGTCGAAAAGGCGAGTATTACATTGAAACTTCCGGCTCTCGCCGCAGATAAAATGTTAAAACCCGAAGCACTTGCTGCTTACAAACGCGGAAAAGACGACTTTGTCAGCATGTGCGGAACACATTTTGTCAGAGGTTTACGCAAAGGCGGCAGTCTCTTTTATATTCAACAAATCAGTGCCAGGGCTACTGACTATATCAAGAAAATCGAAGCTCATTTCAAAGCCAGTGGCGGAACAGTAGGCCTGCAAGGAAAGGCCAAATTCGACCTAAATCAATTGTTAGTCGAAGCTACAAAGTTCAATTTTTACTCAAGGGATTTGTTGACGGTTGGCCCTCAAGTAAATCTAGCAGACTTAACTCTAGATTCCATTGACAAGGCTCTTAGCAAGTTCGAGCGAGATGTTACTCCACAAACATCAAAACCAATTTCTATCGAACTAGCTTCTTGGGACACAGTTCTTCCATTTCCAAAAGCCGATGTACTAGCGAAGAAAAACCAGGAATTAAGATTAAAAGAGTTGCACGACCGGTTTTGGAAAATCAAAGCGCTTTTAGAAAAACTCGATAAGTTTCAGTACCTTCATGACGAAAAGAGGATAAAGCTTTCATCAGTGCAACTTGCGAATCTTGAAACTAGCAAATTAGATCTTGAGTCTGAGCGCAATGAAATCGTCAACCAAGGCAGTATCTGTTTTGTAGATAGTACTCAATGCCAAAAACCTCTGCCTCCTCGTGTCGTTGTAACTTTTCCTGAGCTGAAATTCTTAGACAATGATTGGTATACCATCTCATTGAATAAGTGGTCATTTAGATCTCCCACCGCGGACTATACTTCTCGCCCACATTCAAAATACGGTTTCATTCTTACAAGTAAAAAATATGTTTTTATGGAAGCTGAAAATTTCCAACTTTATCGTTTGAAATGGGACATCACCAATCCCGCATGTCAGGATAAAAATTTTGCCGTCGCAGGAAAGTCAATTGTCAATAAAGAGAATCCAAATCTGAAAGTTCACATTATGCAGGACTATGATTCTGAATTCGGAAATACGGTGTTGGCATTGGTTGAAAGTGAAGGAAAATGCCTTCATTTTGCCTTTTACCCACACGAAAAAGATACATCACAGTTTGACGTTAACAAATCATCGCAACTTTCTAATGAAATAAAGCGTATGCTTTTTAGCGCGATTTGGGGAACCACAACAGAAAAATTATAGAAAGTAAAGTGCCCTAATTCCGGATAAGATTTAAACTTCGCTTTTTACATATTCTATTCGACGCGAGAGCAAATAAGCTAATTACTTTAAGATCAACAGCTCTGCAGACATCAGACAATAGAAGTTCGATGTACTGCAGACAGAAACCAATGGGACATTAAAAATGAAACACTATATTTTGCCATTACTAATTTTAAGTTTCCTCAGTACGCATGCGTTTTCCGCAGCAGAAAATCAATGGGCATTTTGTAAGAGCGGTTTGGCATACACTGACGCCAAATTTACTAAGCGAAAACCAAAGGCCGACAAAGTGTGCAGTTTGCCTACAGCAAAAGAAGCAGGTGATCCTGATGTTGCTGGTACGCGCTGTGCAGATAAAGAAGCCGAACATTGTCAGCTTGGAGCCGGTGGCGAAGCCGAGTCAGAGGGTGAATTAAATGTACCTAGAGATGCCTGGTTTAAAACAAAATTCAGTACTATATATGTCAGGTGTGAATGTGGCTGTTTTACCGAAGATGTCGAGCTTTTAACTTCAATTGGCTGGCAACCTGTAGGCGATTTGGCACGTAGTGATTATTCTGTTAGCAGTGTTCGCCTCGCCATTCCTACAACGTATGGCGAATACACATCATCATTACCTATTAAAAAGAAGGACTTTGTTATTGGGCCCGAAGAGAAACAAATTATTAAGATTTTCGCAAGCAATGGCAAATCTCTCACTATGACCGAAAATCACCCTATTCTAGTTGTTAGAAACAGCAAGAATATAATGATCACTGCAATCGAGCTGGTTATTGGTGATTTGATAATAGATGAACAATACACTCAGACGGAAGTGACCTCCTTGGAAAGTACCTTTTTGCCAGATTCCGATAATACGGTTTATAACGTAAACACCAACGGTGAAACACCAGAGGATCACTTAATTCTCGCAAACGGATTTGTTGTCGGTGATGTGGTTTGGCAAAATTATCTAAGTGCGATGAATAGTCGCGCCAACAATTTGTTGGATTAGTTCTTAACTCGAAGGAGGCAGATTTACTGCCTCCTTTTTATTATTTTTTTTAAGGGTTTAATGAATGGATATCAATATGAACATTAGTAAAAAAAGAATCGCAATTAGATTATTGATAATAAGCGCCTTGGTTGCAGTCTGCACAACCTACTTTTTTGAATCCAAAAATTCTAGAAAATTAGAAAGTGCTGTAAATATGACCGCGATGAAATACCCACGCGTCGCCAAGAGCGACAATGGAGAATCTTTAAATTTCAAACCTAGAAGAGAAATTATCAAATCCTCAAAAGATCAAAATGTCTCCGTGAGTTGGAGTGCATTCAAGCCATTATCAATTGCAGAGAAGAAACAGTTTGAAGTTGTAAGTAACCAGATCAATGAACTAGGCATGTGGGGTAAAATGGATCCCACTAAAATTGAGGATTTTCGTGCTCAAACATATTATTTCGGAGAGCGTGGTGTTGCTCAAGCAGCGAGAGAGTTAGACGCTATTACAATTGGTCAGATCAAGAATACCGACGAAGCACGTGCAACAATCCAAAAAATCGATCTGCTCCACTATTTTGCCAAAGCTAGTTGGCAAGTCGCAGTTGACGCGATCAATGACTTGGCGTCGCGACCAATTCCTTGGGATGATAACGGTGTTATTATCGACAAAGCACAAGCCTATATCACGTTCGAGGCTATACAGGTTGTCAGCAACCTGGATGAATCAGCAGCTATTTTAATTATTCAAAGATTGCCGAAAGAAAAGCAGCCGGCCTACATCCATCATCTGGCAATAGGACTGCGTATGAGCGGCCTAGAGGAGGATGCAATTAAACGCAATATAAGCAACCGATTTGGTAAAGAATTAGTCACCTTTATAAATCCGAATTGACAAAAGGGAGCGAATATTTATTTACATAGCTACAAATCTAACTTATATCGTGGGTTCAGACATTTTGTTTTTTCCATCTAAAGAATTATAATATGAGAACTTTTAAAACTTTGCCGACGCCATTTTCCATTTCCTCCATACTTTTTAGCCTTTTACTAAACATCAGTTGCGGCAAAAACAATCGGGAAATTCCAGATAACTCAAACCCTCCAATTGATTTCAATCTAAACGATCAATCTACATGGGTAAATATCGTTGTTGATGGCTGGTCATTTTTATCGCCGGTTCCTGAATCCCACTATTTGCGAAAAATATCCTCCTCAAATTCACAATTGACCACGTTAACTTTGCCAAAGGATAAAGCAGTTGAATCTCAAAATAGCGACGGGTTTAAAATTGCATTCAATTGGGGATTTACTCATTTTAAATCTTGCTCCAACAAGATTAGAGAGCATTATAAGGTATTTAAAGAAAACTTATCAATCCATGTGTCTATATACGAGGAGATTAGAGAGGATGAAATATTAGGTCGCGAGCGAAGTACCTTGTGGGCCGTGATTACAGAAAAAGCCTCTGGCAATTGCATTGATTTATTCTTTGATACCCAACCCCGCATTTTCAATAAAATGCAGTTAAAAATCAATTTTAATGAACCAAGTGAAATGTTGGAAATTATGAAGAAAATAATATTATCCGTGAATAGGAATAAACCAATATAGACTAATTTTTCTTAACAACCAAATAATACACATATTTTTGGTTGACAAAAAACCCCTCCGCATCTAATCATCCTGAATGAACATGTAGAATATAAAAAAATTCTAGAAATAGAGGATCAAGGTATGGATCAAAACTCAGCAGCTTCGCTGATTGACCTCCGACTAATTGTCGATGAATGGAAATCAAAATCTACACATAGAAGCATGTTATATCTAGCAAAGAAGGTAGG
Source organism: Oligoflexales bacterium (assembly GCA_018060885.1). GTDB lineage: Bacteria > Bdellovibrionota_B > Oligoflexia > Oligoflexales > JAGOVF01 > JAGOVF01. The sequence goes on from JAGOVF010000100.1 coordinate 7,963, forward strand.
TCTTACAAACTCAACTTTAAGAAGAATGTTGCAAGGAGAGGCTACGGCGAGTTTAGACAAAATTATTGCCGTACTAGAAATTACAGCTGAACCAGCCACTCGCATTTCGTTTATTCAAAAGCACTATCCTGAATTTTCAAGTTTCATAAATAAAACTTACCAGCTTACTAATTCTTCAAAAACAATCCTTCCCAGCGATGAGCAAGATGTGACATGCAATGAACTCGTCATGCAGCGTAAGTTTTTCGATGTATTGTCATACCTTTGTGCTTATTCTGACAAAGGTGTAAGCCTTGAACAGATAAAGACTGATTTTGGTAAAAATGGCATAAATTCTCTTCATGAATTGAAAGATATCGGTGCAGTCAGAGAATCAAATGGAATTTATTATCTTGCCATTGATGATTCTACATCAGACAGCAACGCTTTATTGCATATCGCCAAGAGCACTTCTTCCCTCCTCCTAAACGGTGATCACAAATTTTTTGTATTTACGCATTTTAAAACAGTAAATAAAAAAGGCTTATCAGACCTAAGACAACATATAACTGGTTCTAACGAAAAGTTTTTAGAAATAATTTCAAACGACAAAAACCAAGGAGATATACCCATCAACTACAGTAGCTTTGTAGGTATTTTGGAGTCCGAAATTGATTTAGAAAGGAGAGGATAGTTATGAAACTCGTAGTAAAAATGTTATTTAGAATATATTTGGTGGCGATTCAATTTGGGTTATGCCAAATTGCTTTCGCTGGCGGCTCTGGTGTAGGTGGTGGCGGTTGGCTCAAAACTCAAGATGCTATTCTGCAAGCTTTAAAAACACAAACAGCATCTGAAGGGGTATACGTTTTGCCAGATTCAGTGTTTATTGACTTTATGGGTAGTGTTGGATCGAATCCCGACAAAGTAAATGTTGACCTAGGTATTGTCCCCATCAATTTTAAATTCAATGGCGGCAACGTCTTTATTGAAGCGCTCGATTCAAGCCAAGAAACCAACTATTTATTCGTCAGCGAAAGCCAAATTCAGAGCGCCGGGAACATGGAAAAGTTGCTAAAAATGCTCAATCAAAGCGGTGAATTACCGATTCTCCCTTAAGTTTTTTTAGATCTTAAAAAAATTATTATGGTCAGTTCGAAAAATAAACTGGCCATTTTTTTTTGCCGATGCTATTTAAGACAATCTTTAACCCTATTATCGCTGTATTTTTAACCACTCCGCAGCTGGCCCTCTACCAAGGACTTGATATGACCAGAATCGCGCTCACGGTGAAGAATTTTACGAATATGCGCAATGCCCACAGTCGGGCACTGCGCAACAATGTCAGAAATCGAAAATCTCATCGGCAACTTTTGAATGGCTGCGACGACCATAGCACTCTTCATCCCCTTTGGACTTTCAGCCGTTTCAGTCAACTCAATGCGCTTCTCGGTCCAGTCCTGATACATAGGTACCATTTTAGTCTGGAGACATAGGCTGGGTAATTGGAATCACAGGGCAACATTGGCACATCCAGTTTTTCATAGTTCATCATATGTGTTTTGCGGCACGCTCTATCAATAAATCTAAATGTTCCAAATCATCCTTATGTATGCGGCTACGGTATAAGCGATAGAGGCTTTCTTGAGACTGCGGTTCATTGATTTCGAAAATTTTGTAGTGCTCGCTAGACCACGTAAGATGCTGAGAGAGCAAATCGAAAGTCCAGCTACCGATCTTTGCAATGGATTGGGCTTCTTTTAGATCAGCGCTTATCTTCTGATTCAGAAGCTCAATGTTCTTCAGATCAGAAATATCAAAGTGCGTGCCAGTGAAGCGGACGGCCTTTCCGCTGGCATCAAATTCACTGATTCTGCCGCGATCCAGTATCCAAACCCAGCGACCATCTTTATGCATCATGCGATGGATGTTTTCATAAACAGGGGTTTCACCTGCGAGATATGCTTTAATATCGCGGTAAGCGCTCGCTTTGTCATCTGGATGCACGCGCGAATCCCACGTTGAGAGATGCTGAGGCGTCTCCTCATATTTAAGACCCAACATTTCAAACCAACGCCAGTCAAAACTCACTTCGTTGCTTTCAAGCCACCAGTCCCAGGAACCTAAACCTGCTCCGTCAAGAATATACTCGTAACGCTGAATATGTGCTTGTGCTTGTACTTGTACTTGTAAATGCTGCGCCAACGCATTGACTTCGTCAACAATTGGCTTCAGCTTATGCTCGTCACCGTGGTAAGTGAGTTGTCCGGCTGTTTGCCCAGTTCGCAATTGCGATAATAGTTCGACAATTTCGCTTAAAACATCACGCTGCTTTTTACCTTCATCACGGCTCATAAAAAATCACCAACTTGATAAATATATTAACTGCAATTGCGCTCTTATAGGTCCGATCTAAACAATATTATCGGTGAATAATTTGCCGTCCTTAATATAGCCTTAAATCCAACTAAGGAAAATCGAACTCGGCACGCCAATAGACTGTGATGATAGAGCAATTCCTGATTTTATTTAAGTTTTCCAAATTAATGGCGATCAACACGTCGGCTACATAAATATGCAATCAAGGAGCCACCATGTCGAGAATGCTTGAAGACATAACGCTAGCCACCGAACTCGAGGAGTCAGTCTCTCAAGGTGGAAAAAAACTCTTCGACCGTATCGGTGGTCGAACGACCATCGAGAAAGTTCACAAAATCTTTTATGACAAAATTTATGCAGACGCATGGCTTGGTCAATTCTTCGCTGGTATCGATCAAAAGCACATCGAGAGCCAACAAACTGACTTCATAGCCTTGCTCTTTGGTGGTCCGAAAGCTTACAGTGGACGTATGCCGATTGATGCTCACGAGCACATTATGATTGGCGAAGAAATTTTTGCAGCTCGCTCCGAACTTCTGCGTCAATCTCTGCACGAGGCCGGGATTGGCACTAGCGAAATCGATGATTGGCTACGGATTGACATGGCCTTTAAAAAAGTTCTGATAAAAAACTCCCTTGCTGACTGCAAGAAACGCTTTTTTACTGACGTGATTTTGGACTTCCCCAATCCAGCAAAGCTTAACAAAGCCTCTTAGTCATAAATTCAATTCTTTGCTGCTGAAAAAGCGTAGCAGTCCGTAAGGCAAGAGCGTGGACAAAGCAGATAAGCCGAAAATATAGAGCCAATCTATCGAGCTATTTAATGGAGCAAGATGAAGAATTTTGGTGGATTGCGTAGTTAAAAAAATAACTCCGGATGAAATTAAGACGATTCCACCAATAAGCTTTGATGGCCAGTTACGAAACGCTGAAAATAACAAAGTCGTAAGGATATTTGCGCCAATCAATGTCCCTAACGCTAGTGTCCTTGCCTTTGTTGTTCCTGGATCTCCAATAATGTATGCAACACCAACTGCCACGGTGACCGAAAGACCAATAAGCATTGCAAAAAGCCAGTCTGTCTTCGAAAACACGTTTTTGAATTTGTATTTTTTTTCACTCACTAAATTTTTAGACGCTTCGTTTTGAAATGCGAAGAGAGCGGTAGGATGAATGATGAGTTCAAGCCAAACAATATGGATGGGAAGATAGAGTAAGGGAAATCCAAACAAAGGAATTAAGGCTGAAGTCAAGACAAGCGGAATATGAACTGCGACCAGATACTGGAAACTACTGCGGAGGTTAATTAATAACTGCCTACCCTCTGCGATTCCCGCAACAATGGTCGCAAAATTATCATCTAACAGTACTATAGATGAAACCTCTCGAGCTGGTTTTGTTCCACGCAACCCCATAGCCATTCCAATGTCTGCAGCTTTAAGCGCGGGAACATCGTTTATGCCATCACCGGTCACAGCAACAATTTCTCCCGAAGCCTTGAGCCTTGTTACAACTTTTAATTTTTGGCTAGGCAAGGCTCTTGCTACGACGTCGATTTTCATAAAATGCTCAGCTGGCAGTGACTCAATATCGACTTCTTCAGCGTTTAAGACGCGAATATCGTGATCAGCTCCCATCCCGATCTCTTTAGCTATGGTGCGAGCGGTTTCTGGATGGTCACCTGTGATCATCAAAACGTGGATATCGGCATTTTTACAGGCTAAAATCGCGGCAGGGACTTCGGATCTTACGGGATCCTCAAAAGCGAGGATGCCTAAAAAGTTAAAACTGCTAACTGGCTCTTCTCCCGACCATTCCTTCGCAACAAGAGATTTGCCTGCACAGGCAATAATTTTGTGACCCTCTTTTGCAAGGTTAACAATGTTCTTTTCTTGCTGCTCAATTTCCGAAGCCGCTAAGTTGCACATCCGCAGTATCACTTCGGGAGAACCTTTTGAAAAAGCCTGTTTATGACCTTCGATAGAAATAACAGAAGTTTCTCTGCGACTGGCCTCAGTGAAAGGAAATAATGCAATGACTTCAAACTTGGAATCAACTTCAGGCAGAGCCGCCAAGATAGCTTCATCAAGTGGATCGTGGCTATCTTTTCTAGAAGCATAAGCTGCTGCTAGCATCAATTCGTCCTCAGTAGAACCGCCACTTGTAAAAGTATGAGCGAGCCTTAACTTTCCCTCAGTGATTGTTCCGGTCTTATCTGAGCATATGCAAGTAACTCTGCCGATATTTTCAACGGAAACAGCGCGACGGACTAGCGCCTTACGCCGAGCCATTC
>JAGOVF010000009.1 GCA_018060885.1 Oligoflexales bacterium
GCTCAGCGTTAGGAGCCCAAGCTTTAAACGAAGCTCTTATGCCGCATCTTTTTGATCGCTTGCACCATTCACGCTCTGCTTCGACGTTAAAACCCATTTTGCTGCTCGGCAATAGTCTATCCGAAGATTATCTTATTCACGCTCTGAAATTTCTAGATCAACATCGACCGATTTTTGTCGTTGTGAGTAAGACAGGAACTACACTGGAACCAGGTCTGGCATTTCGTTTTGTCCAAAAATACAGCGAGCAGCGTTTTGGCGAACATGAAACTAAACAAAGAACAGTATTTGTCACAGATCCTAGTAGCGGAGGCTTGAGGAAGTTAGCAGAAAAAGAAGGCTATCGCGCTTTTTCAGTTCCGACAAACATTGGCGGAAGATATTCCGTTTTTACTGCAGTGGGTTTACTGCCGCTTGCATTATGTGGAATAGATATTCAATCTCTCATGCAAGGTGCGATTGCGGAGCGACTGAGTATTTTAGACTGTTTAAAACAAAACGAAAAACATCCTGTCATAGAATATGCCTCGATGAGAATGGCGGCTTATGAGAGTGGTCGTTGTGTGGAGATGATGGTTTATTCTGAGCCGCGTTTATCTGCGCTGGTTGAATGGTGGAAACAGCTTTTTGGTGAATCTGAAGGCAAGCAAACTCGAGGTCTATTTCCAGCTAGTGCGCTTTATTCTAGAGATCTACATTCTTTGGGGCAGTTTGTTCAAGATGGTAGGAAAATTTTGTTAGAGACTTTTTTAAATTTCGAAATCCCAACTTCAGCTGAGCATACTGGGTTGGAAACTCGCTTACGTGTGCCGCAAATGCCGAAAGCGCTGGATCAGCTAGATTTTTCTGAAGGTCTTTCTCTAGATGAAATAAACAAACAAGCAATGAGTGCGACAAGGCTTGCGCATTATGACGGAAGTACTCCAAGTCTAGAACTGTCACTAAAAAAATTAGATGCTCGACATTTAGGGGCACTTATAATGTTTTTTATGACATCTTGTGCGGTAAGTTCCAGTCTATTAGGTGTGAATGCTTTTGATCAGCCTGGAGTAGAAGCCTACAAACAGAATATGTTTGCTTTGCTTGGCAAGCCTGGTTTTGAATCGCGAACGCAGGAACTTAAACAACGCTTAAAACAGATAGGGTAAATTTTTAGATTCTTGGCCATTTGGCCAAATATGCGATTTTCGTAGAGAATAATTTTTAATTTTGCTTGTAATGCAGGTATTTGCTACGTTCACTCCATAAAAGATTTAAGGAGTGTCACATGATTAGCAAGTTTTTTGCTTTGCCAAGCCTAGCCGTCGTCTATCTCGTCATTTTTTCAGCCTGTGCACAAAAGCCAACACAAACTCCAGCTTATGGTGAAGGCGATAAGCTCGTAGCCAAGTCTGTTTTACAAGGTGAAAAGTCACTCAGCGAGCTTCAGGATACTGAAACTGTTAGACAATTAGTGCAGTACGTCGATGAGGGATTTCAAAACGCTGCTCTCTATCTGAATACGCCCAAGGGTTTTAGTTTAGCAAGTGAAGAGACAAATATTAAATTTGAAATCACGACCAACTATCTAAATGTTTATGTTAAAGCACCACATCTAAAAGACTACACTCTAGCTTATGGTTTTGCGATTGATCACTTTGATTTAGTTCCGAAAAAAAATGCCAAGGGTGAGGAAACTCGCTTTAGCGGCAAAGACCAACTTGTAAACAAAAATGCAAAAGATCGAGCTTTTGTTGAGATCAAAACAATTGATAAACCAATTTTTATGCAGCCAGATAACAATACTGCGGTGCAATTTAATCGTGTTAGTGAAATAGAGAAGCAAATATATTCGATTAATTCTGCTATTCCTGGTGTCAGCGAAGAACTGAAAAAGCAATTGGTGGCGGAATTTTCATTAAGTAAAAACTCAAAATTGAAACTTAAATTAGTTGAAAGTGGTGAACGACTACAATTGCTTGATGTCAGCGCTGGAGAAGCTCAGGCGACTATATTAGTAGAAACTACAGCTAACTATGTTGATTTAGTTCCACGCACTGAAACGGTCAATGGCCAATATGAGAACACGCCTTTTGTACAAGTTGATACAAAGAGAGATTGGAAACAAAGAGAGTTTCTCGCATTGGCTGTTTCTGCTTTTATGTATTCTGATAACAAAGATTTGTATAAAAATCTTTATGAAAAAAGCCTTTTTGCAAAGGCGCAAAGCTTTGAATGGAACGGTGACTATTCGAACATTCCGATACTCAATCTTATTGACAGGGAATTTTTAAATAAAAATTTAGTTGAAGGTGCGGTGTTTCGATTAGAAAACACTGATACACTGCATGTTGAAATAACTGAGACGAGTTTAGCTTTCTATAAATTCGCTCAGCAAAAAAATAGCCGCAATGAGATGGAGTCTGTCCGGCAAAATCTTGTGTTGTTCAATGTGCGACATGTAGACGTCGTAAATCGCATTGATCCAATTAGCGGCGAGCCTCTGGCAGGCAAGGAAATCGACGTTAACAAGCGCACTTATCTAGATAGAGAATTTTTACAACTCGAAGTTAAAAATCCGATTTTTTCCAACTTCAGCCCTGAAATTCGAAACAGTCAGTCATATATATTAAAAGCTGATCTGCAAGGAGAATTTGTTGAAATCGACCAACTTCCGAGTCAACCGCAGGTGCGTTTTGATTTGCGGGAAGATGTAAAAGCCGCAATAGCGAAAAACAGCAACCTTACTGGTGCGTCAATATCTTCATATTTTGTCGAAATCAATAAGGCGCATTTGTTGATCTACGTAAAGCTTAAAGATGGAAGTTCACAACTAATTCTGACTTACCCTATTAATTCGCACTTGGACTTTCGCAACGCCCAATTGTGGAATGGAACTTATGGCGGTGAGATTATTCGCGATACGACTACACAAAAAGATATGGAAGATCGCTTATATATAGAAGTTGACTATCAGAATCCGAAATTTTTTGAAGATCAAGTAAAACCGCGAGCGCTTAAAAAAGAGGTTTTTAACACGAAAGCTGAATATCTTTACACAGCTATGGTTACCGAAATCAAGTCAGAAAATGGAGTGTTTTTTCCAGGAATGGCTGTGTATAGCGATTCACGTATTCGTTTCAAATTTACTGATAAATATTTGACGGCAATTAAAACGCGACAAGCACTAAATACTGGCATGCCTGTTGAAATTCTTAAATTTCCTGCTGAGCATTTCGATATTGAACAAAAACGTGATCGTTTTGATGAACCCACGTACCAACGAATTGAAAATCATACCGATAAAGATTGGCAGGATAGAGAATTTACTCGTGTAGACCTAAATAGCAACCTAATCCCAGGATACTTTAATAATCTTATGTCGATTCCTAGTTTTTTTGGACAAGTGGAAGTTTCTCGCCGCGAGCTTGCCGAGGATATCACTGTAGATTCAAACGAAGATGGTAGCGTTGTTTATTTCGATACGGTAGAAACTTTTAATCTTAATGCTAAGCGGATGCGGGCTCCAGGAGAAGCTGGATATGAACCTTCGACAGTCAAAATTCGCCACTCCTTTATACGCGTAGATGGTCGGGAAAAACAGTATCAAGCACAAAAATATGATATGCACTATCTGTCTATTTTCGGTTATTTTTGGGATACCAAGCTAGCTTTTGATGAAAACGGTCGTAGAACAGATGATACAGAGACTATGTTCGCTAATCGCCACGATATCAGCGGCGGCAAACAAATTGTTTATTATCTCAATGAAGATTGGCCAGATAGCAAGCTAGATTTGGCAAAAAAAGTTGTCGAGCAATGGAATGTTGCATTCAAGGAAGTTTTTCCAGAACGTAGCGACGACATTGTCGTATTGAATTTCAAAGACAAGAAAAATTTTGCTGATCCTAGATACAATATGCTTGTTTGGCTCAAAGGACATTATATACCTTCACCCGCGGGTTATGGGCCTAGTTTGACAGATCCGGAAACGGGCGAGATTATTTCAGCGCGATCTTTTTATTATCCAGACGTTAGTCTTTCAGTTGCCGAGCGCGTCAAACAATATATTGAGCTCCATCGTAATGGCTGTTTATCGACAGACGGCGAAGACTTGAGTTTGCCGCCAATGGCAGAGTTGCCGCCTAAGTGTGTGCGCAGCCCAGTACTTGGAGATGGTTATTTAGTTGATCCTGAGACGAAAACAATCGCGCCTTTTGAAGATGCAGAAGGAAATGAATCTATTGCAGTGCACATCCCTGAAATTCAGTCTTGGTTAGAAAGTGAGCAAGCGCAAAATATTTTCCAATCAATGGATGCAAAAGCGAACCGCTACCAAGGTACAGGTCGTTTACAACAAAGAACACATAGTCGCCTATTAACCAATCTAGCTAAAACTAGCGCGCTTTTAGATCAAGCTAGAGATAGCAAAGTTTTTGAAGGTATTGCTAACAAAGTTGGTAGCGAGTTTGATGCAAATCTGTCATTGGCTATGTTGTCAACCCCAGAGCAAAAAGGTTCTGTGGAATTTGAATTTTTTTCAGCAGTGGATAACTCGCTACAAGAATTAAGTCTGGCCAGTAATCTTGAATTTGCGGGATCTTCACGGCCGCAGCGCTTGCAAGCTTGTATCTTAGAGCATGATCATAACCTATCAGCTCTTTTGTCTTTCGTTATTACTCATGCTGATAAATCGGATGAACAAATTGTACGCGACGCTGTCAATGCATATGAGTTAGATGTATTTCTACATGAAGTTGGGCATAATATGGGCTTGACGCACAATTTTGCTGCAAGTTTCGATCGGCAGAATTATCCGGATCGTTTCTTCGAAATTGAGAGCAGACCCAGAGCTAATGAATACATGCAAGCTTACATGACTTCTTCTGTGATGGACTATAATCAGCTGATGGAAGGGCAAACATCTAGACTCGGTAAGTATGATGTTGCTGCGATTCGATTTGGTTATAAAAATCAAATAGAGACTCAAAACCGCGGTTTTGTTACGCGTCAGCAGATAGAGGCTCGCATGCAACAAACTCTACCGGCAAATCCAACATTTACTGAATATGATAAAGCATTGAAAGATTCGCTAAAATCTTTGCGGACACGTCCGTATCTATTTTGTATTGATTGGGAAACTGTCTCTACTGCTTATTGCAATCGCTTCGATCGTGGTTATTTCTTATTAGATATGGTCCAATCGTTAGTGGAAGAATATGATCTTCGTTACTATATGGGAGCATTTAGACGCGGCCAAAGAGATTATGGCAAAAGACGTTCTGCTTTTGAGACCTATGTATTGCCTGTTCGAAAAATACTAGATGATTATTTGTGGCGTAAATACCTATTTAAAAATTTTATCGGAGCTAGTTCCGACAAAGGCATTGTTCCTTTATCAGAGCAGGACTATATCTCAGCATTTTTTGCACCTGGTTTTGGCGAAGATTTACTACTAAAAATCATGAGTTCAGTCGAAGGTACGGCTTATAATTTAAACAAAACAACAGGAGTTTATGAAGAGGCGGAAGGTGGGTCGCCTGATCTAACTGTAGCACTGGATTATTCAAAGGACTTATATTCAGATTATAAATACAGCACAGATCGTTTTTTCGCTGGTCAGTTAGAGTCCATGGGAGTTGTCACGGATAAAATCATGGTGATTCTTGGAACTCTATTGCGTGGTTCGTCTCGAGCTGTTGAAATGGAAGGCAATGAAGAGTTGATGTTCTTCTCTTTGGCTGACTTCTCGCCGCGACTTATGAAGGCTGTGCAAAATTTTATTGTTGATGATTGGACGTTCGAAATACCAACAACAAAACTAAGTAATGGAAAGCTTCTTGCGGTGGATCCTCTTTATCTAACTTCCAATCTTAAGGATAAAGTACAGCGCGTAAAAGTGAAAGAAGGATCTTATGGCGATGATCTTAATTTTTTAAGTCTTTTTTTCTTCACTAACAACTTCGATTTTGATGGCTCTCGCATGATGGAAGATTTATTTGATCTACGTATCGAAGGTGTAGACGATCAAGGTGTTGATAAAAACAAGAGTATACGTTTTAAAAACTACTTGGGTAACAAGACTTACGTGGTGCCAAGGACTATCGGCATAGACAGTATGACTTATATGTTGGCGGAAAAAGCCGAGCCTATATCGAAAAAAATGTGGCAGATCTACGACCGTTTAGGTGAAGAAAAGGCTTTTGAAGATGATGAGTTTAACGGATTGCGTCGCGAACTTCAGGGTATCGAAGCTGATTTAATTTTGGTTCATAAACAAGCGCGTGCGATTTATCAGAATTATTTGACATTTTAAGTATTTGAAAATTGGATTCTATCGAGCCCTGTAGTCATGCAGGGCTTTTTTTATTTAGTCGGCCGTGCACAAGTACTAAACATCAGAATGCATCTAGTGTTTAAAGAAAATATTTGATAAAAAAACTACCAGAAAACATGTTTCACCCCATTAATTTTTGGTAGTTTATGCGCCCAAAAGATTTACCAAAACAGCGTGATCTATTCAAAGTATCCCTTAGCCCAATCTTAGATCTAAATCACCCCTTAGTGGTGCTATCAAAAAAAATAGATTGGCTTCGTTTTGAAGCCAAATTTGGTGATATGTTTTGTCAGAATAATGGTCGTCCCGGTGTTCCTACACGCATAGTAATTGGGCTTTTGTATATTAAACATACATTTAACTTGAGCGATGAAGAAGTCCTAAAGCGTTTCGCGGAAAACCCATATTGGCAATATTTTTGTGGCTGCATTCATTTTGAGAATAAAGCTCCTTGTGACAAAACAGTTTTAGTTAGGTGGCGCCAAAGAATGGGCGAAGAGGGCATGGAGGCTCTGTTACAAGAGACTTTGGCCGTGGCTGTAAAAGAGAAGTATCTTCCAATAAAAGACTTGGACGAAGTTAATATTGATACCAGCGTGCAAGAGAAAAATATTACTTTTCCGACCGATGCTAAACTTCTAAATCGAGCTAGAGAAAGTTTAGTGCGTGATGCAAAAAAGAATGGAATTAATTTAAGACAGACTTATGAGAGCGAGGGCAAATTAAAACTCATCAAATACTCGCGTTATTGCCATGCCAAACAATTTAAAAGAGCAAAGAAGCCTTTACGCCGCTTAAAAACAATATTGGGTCGTGTCATTCGAGATATCGAAAGAAAGTGTGCAGCACCGGATGAAAAGCTTCAAAACAAGCTAATATTAGCTCGTCGAATTTGGAAGCAGCAAAAAGAAAGCAAAGGTAAAATTTACAGCATTCATGAGCCTGGCGTAGAGTGTATTTCAAAGGGCAAAGCGCACAAACGTTATGAATTTGGCTGTAAAGTATCAATTGTCACAACTAATCGCAGCAATTGGGTAATTGGAAGCAAAGCGCTACATGGCAGACCTTATGACGGTCATACTTTTAATGGTGCGATGGACCAAGTGAAAAAAATAGTCGGAAAATTTCCTGCGGTAGCATATGCGGACAAGGGTTATCGTGGTGCAACCTTACCCGAAGGAACGCGCTTATTTCTAAGCGGACAAAAGCGAGGCGTAGATGCACAAAGAAGAAAAAAATTAAATCGCAGGTCAGCAATCGAGCCTGTTATAGGCCACCTCAAGAGTGGCCATAGGTTAAGTCGGAACTTTCTAAAAGGAATAGATGGAGATAAAAACAACACAATATTGGCAGGAATTGGCTTCAATATGGCTAAGCTAATAGCGGCCATTTTTTTGCCGAATTTTATATCTCATTTTTTACAAAATTTTGTCTAAAAATTGAGCGTCAAAAAACCCACTCTTTTTAGAAAAGTGGGTTTAGCACGGTCGACTATTTATTTTAGAAGATAAAGGTAAATCTGCATACGCCCTGAATTACTAAGAATTAGACTATTTCATTTCTCAAAAAAAAATGAATTCGCTTTACACCAATAACATCAGAAAATAAAATTATAAAAAAATTTATTTCACAGGATTTTTTAGTATTTTTGTTTTTATTAGGAAAAGCTTCTATATTTAGTGTTCTGTGTAATATTTGAGGTTGAAATATATTGTTAATTGTTCATAATATCGAATGAACAGTTAACAATATAACTAGGGGAAAGTAATTTTATGTTATTGAAGAAGCTTGCTGTGACAGCATTTTTTTGTGTATCTATGAGTGGTGTATTATTTGCGTCTGAAGTTGATAGAAAAATTGAAACTAAGATAGAAACAGCGGTTATTAATTTGGCGTCACCATTAGATAATAAACAATTATCAAGTTTTGAATTGTTAGTTGCATCTGGGAACGTGCAGGGCATATCAGCGGTAAGTAACGCGGGACCAACAGCGCGAGGTGCGCAGTTGTCGACTATTGCTCAATTATCTAATATTATTGCAAATATTGGTGATCAAACTGCTCAATTGTCAACCATCCCCAACGCCATAGGAATTGGCGGAGCGCAACTGTCTACCATAGCGCAGTTATCTAATATTATTGCAAATATTGGTGATCAAACGGTTTCTCAGTTGACAAATGTCCCAGCAGTAGCTTTAGGTGGAGCACAGCTAACAAATATTCCTAGTAGTTCTGGTATTGGCGGAGCACAGCTAACAAATATTCCGGCTACTTTTAATTAATATTATTTTTTATTAAATTTCAGCCCAGAATTTATTATTAATTCTGGGCTTTTTCGTGCGTTGAATGAAATTCTTTATAAGGTGAACTAATTGGTTGAAATTAATAAGCTGTGGAGAAGAAGTTTCAACCAATTATGCAGTGAGAGCCCTTTTTGGCATTCAAATAATCGATTTATTTGCTCGCTAATCGTTAGTTTAATCATCTCGGAGACAATTTCCGCAGCTGCGTTTGTAAATTTGCCTGGTCAATTACGTTTTAGTTTGAGTACTAGTCGGCAAAAAACAACAGATATCGTGTACCAAAATTCAAATACTAATGCCTTAGAAGATAATGCAGAATTACAACAACAAAGTACAAGAGTGGCACTTGCGCTTGGTATACTTCAAAACATTGAAATTAATGGTGAGCTAAATTATCAGTCTGTAAATTCAAACGAAGGAATAATTAAATCTTCACAGGGTCTATCAGATTTTGGCGTTGGGTTTAAAAAAATGTCGGATTTTGCGCCCTATTATGCAGCAATTTCTGCTGCTTATTTAGGTCCCGCGTCATCTTATAATGCCAGTTCTCGCAATCCAGACTCAGGAAAGTCCGGATCCTATATCATAGGTGTAACAGGTACTCATCTTAAGAAAAGTGATTTTTTACATTTAACGAATCTAGACTATTTTTATTTGCTGCGCTCGGGCCAAGGAAATTATAATCAGCATAGATTTTCACTTTCCCATTATTTGGATTTTAATTCAGTTGGATTAGGGGTATTTCTAGGATCTCTTGTTAATGAAGGTGGTTATGACTATTCTTCGAATGATTATCTGCAGTGGTATTTGAGCGATAAGCCTTGGGGTAGCATTGATGAGCGTTATTATTTTGGGGGAGTTTCTTTATATTATAAAAATAAAAATGATGTATTTCTTTTAAATTACTCTAAAAAATTGCCTTACCAAATTAAAAATGCCCTTCCAAGTTATTCAATTGAAGTTGGCTATAATTTTAATTTTTTTGTGTATTAACAATGAGCAAAAGAATAAAGCAAATATTTTTTTCGAATTTTGGCTTGCCTATTTTGATAATTCTACAATTTTTAGTTTCTTGCGGGCGTACCACTTCTGTAAAAAAAGATAGATTTTTCGAGGTTGATTTTTCAAATGCGTCGTCTCTTGTGGACTGTAAAAGTTTTTTAGAAGAACTACAGGTTTATGAAAGTAATCCGCATTTTTTTAAAAAAATGATTCGAGTTCCGCTCGATTGGAGTGATCGAAATTCAAAAGAATCTGTAAATGTTTTTGTTTATGGAATTATCGGTATTTCAAAAGTAGCCCCCATTGTTTTTATAAACGGAGGTCCTTTTGCATCTTCGCATACTTCTTTTAAAGCGATGTCGGAGGAGGCAGAAAATTTAAAATTAGATTTTGTATTTTTTGATCAAAGAGGCACAGGTTGTTCTACGAATATACCTGAATTAAACAACCTAGATGAACTAAGAAAAATTAAGTATTTTCGCACAGTCGAACTGGTCCAAGATATTGAGGCCATAAAGCTTACGTTGTGGGGGAAAAATAAAAAAATAAAAATTATGGGTCAAAGCTTTGGAGGCTTTCTCGGATTTAGGTATTTTTCGACTTTTCCGGATTCAGTATTGTCATTGCATATTCACGGTTATGCGCTCATGAAAGATAACTTAAATTGGTATATTAATCGATTTTATTCGCAAAAGAAGGTGGCGGAACATTTTTTCGAGCTCTATCCGCAGGCAAAAATTGACTTCGATTTATTAAATAAAATTATTCCACATGATTTATGCCTCGATAATTTTGGTAATAAGGAGTGCGGTCCAAAAATTCTACAGTTTATGACTGGAGTCTTGGGTCAATTTACCCAGTGGAAAAAGCTGGCAGGCAGAATAGCACAACTCCTTACAACGGACAGGCATTTGAATCGAGATGAATTAGTAAAGTGGCTAGGTCGATATGGAGGCGCTACAGCAAACTATTCCTTGGCAAAAATTTTAGTCACATTCACGGAAGTAAATGTCAGAAATAATTTTTCTTATGACTACGTCGGTTGTCGAAGTTTTCTTGATCGACTTAATAGTCTGATGGAAACTTATGATAATTGGATTTTGTCTGAGTGTAAATTAACAGATATTGGGCCGGCCCCAGATGTGATTTTAGATATGATTAACGGAATTGGTTTTAGACCGTATGGATATTACGATTTAACTAAGTCTTTAAATGAAAGCGATTCTAAGCTTTTTCTTTATTCCAGTGAATATGATCCCTATGTTCCCCCAGCTTCTTTTAATGATTTGGCTGCTGTGCTTGTGCCAAGTAGGCATACATATATGGAAATTAAAAATAGTGGTCACGATGCATTTTTAAAGGATCCATCAATATGGCGAGATTTGTTCCATGATAGATAGAAATTTAACTATATTAATTTTTCTAATTTCCCTTTGTTCATGTTCTGGTATTTTTGAAAGAATAAATCCTTCTGCGTTGGAATCTAAGGTCACAAGTGCTTGTGTTTTGTTTGAAACGGAAAGATTAAATGTAGTCGAAAGTTGTATTGAATTAAGAATCAATGAAATTACGATAGTAGAAAATTTTTCAAAAAAATGTTTAACAGACTTCAAGGGACAGCTTTATACAAGGTGCACTTTTGAAAATGTTAAATTGACTTGCAACTACCCTCAGAATGATTCTGGATATATAAAACATTTTTACTATAACAAAGCGTCTTCAGACTTTAAAAAATATGAAGAAATTTGTCGGAATCAAGAGGCAAATATAATCAATTACGACTTAAATAACTATAATTTTGTATATAGCCCAATTCTTTGATTTGTAAGCAAATGAATTATTTTAATTTTTTAACAAGCGAAGCGGCGGACGCGGCTTGTGCAAGCTACGCATAAGATCTGTATCTTGTGAATGAATGGACTCTTCACTTTTGACTTCGTCATGGACTTGTAGTTGATTTTGCAGATTGTCGATCAGTTCACTGTAAAAGTTTTCTGTCTGTTCGACATATTCGTTTAATTGCGGCCGGCCGAAAATTGTTTCTGCTTCCGAAGTGATTTGGCGAGCGAGCACAACTTGGTTTACGATTGCTTCTCGTAAACAGGCCTCAATATGTGCATGATCTATTTTATTGAGACTTAAAAAACTTAAAAAGTCATAGCTTTTTAAATGGAGTGATTCATGGGTTTCGAGATTTTCGACCACCCAAGTCTGCCTGCCATGCTTTTTTCGCCAAAGTACTGCGAAGCGATTTTTGCCATGAAGGTCTCTGGTGTGGAAGAAGAGTTGCTCATCCAGTAAGTGATTTTCAATATATTTTAATAGAAATACAACCATTTCTATAAAATATACTATAAATTTTATAAAATCAATAAAAAATTATAAAATAATATAAATTGTTATTATAATAGCTTTAATTCCTTTAAGTTCCAGTAATAAACCGAAGCATTGTCAAAGTTATCGGGAGCAGCTGTGAGCGTCCAAAGTCTATTCTTTTCATCGAGTTGAAGGTCTTTGACAGCTTTTAAATGTGGGGGAAGTGTTGCGAAAGTCTGGATAGATCCAACGCTATAGCAAGATAAAAAATTAAGACTGAGGAGGTTATTGTTCTTTGCATCAGCAAAAATCACCTGCTTTTTTTCTCGAGCAGCAATCAAGCCTTGAGGGTTGCGATTTTTAAAAACATCTTTCGGGACATGACAAGTTCTAGAAATCCGGCACTGCGGAATTTCGCTATCTAAACAATTCATGATTAACAGTGGGTGGTTTTCAATTCTAGATAATAAGAGGTAGTTCTCACCTGTATCCTTCACCCAATTTGGGGGGAGTTTACTAATTCCGCTAATTCGCTCGCCCTTGTGTTGGGCAAATGCTTTTTTAAAACTTTGCCGCAAATTTGTCGTCTCTACTTTGCTCGCTTCCCCTCCCGCGTCAGCTGGGGGGCGAAGGCTATCCCAGGCTATTGAGCTCTCATTGACTATACTGCTCGGCTTTTCTGGGTCTAAAAATATAAGATTTAAATTATAGCTATCAATTAACATGAGTTTATTTGAGATTTTTATAATAAAGCGCCAATCTTTTCCTTGGGCGAATTGAGGTTTAAACGTATGGCGCTTAGAGTCAAGAAACTTGCCAAAGGGAGACGTTTTTGATGACTCGTCAAAAGGAACTTCGACAATAAAAAACCGTTTTTTGGGTTGGATCAAGATTCTGTGGTCTTCTACGAAAAAACCAAGCTGTTCATGTTCGATCGATTCCAAGCGCTGGTGCTTATCTGGATAAGGTAAGGCAGTCTGGGCTCCTAAAGACCCTGAATATATCGCAAAGGAAGCAATAAAGTAGGGTCGAATAGTAAAGCATTTAAAAAACAAATAAAATTTTCTATTTAAACTTGCTCGCAATTTTTAATACCTCGCGGATTTTGTTACAATCATAGCTAATGACAATAGCAAAACCAAGCACATAAGAGTTGCTGCCACTTATAAAATTAAAATTTGAATTTTAGTTGGGGAGTCCTTTTGGGATTTGAAAATCGCAGTCTTTTTCAAGATTATTTAAACCAGCCAAAAAGCGAAATTCGCCAGAGTATCTTGAAAGAAATGCATCTACATGGCGAAGTACTTACAATTGATTGGTGTCAAGATCTGTTGTGCTTAGATTTGAACCTGCAAGAGAAAAAGCTGATTTTAGATTTGGCCGATTCTTCTTCAGAATTAGAGCATGAGGAGTTCTTGACGGAAAATCTAGATTCTTGGCATCAAGACTTAGCAGTAAAGGCAGTAAATATTTGGGCAATTCATTCTAACGCGATACTCTGGCATAAAATGCTAGCGGCCTTTTTATCGCCTTATGTTTCTCAACGCACAAAATACACGATGCTCATGCATGTGGATAAAATCGGCGGGAAATTTCTGGTAGAGCTTGCAGCAAAGACGCAAGGTTTAGCCGAATATTCTCCTGCTTTTGTTGCCAGGACTTTGCAATTGGCTTACGAATATAATGTATTTAGCCAAGATCTGTTAGAACTTGCAAAAAATATTATTTCCCTATCGTCGTCGCAATTGCATCCTGATAGCAAAGCACTGCTTGCAGCAGTATACTATTGTGGACGTTATGCGCATGAATATTTAAATATGGAACATTTGCAAAAAGCTGAATGGCAAGTTTGGCCGCAATTGATACAAGAAATGAGCCGCTCATTTGAAGATTTAAACAATCATGAAAAATTGAAAAAATATTTTTTCACTGAATTAAACGCGAAGAAGAAAAACACAAAAACAGCACAAGTAGATAATGGTCAAGATTATACGCATTTTTTAAGTATTTGGCCACCGGTGTGGCGGCGCGCTTTTTTAGATGGCGAGCTCATTTATTTGGCAACCAGCTATCTGCAACAGAAAGTTAATATAGACGGTCGCTTAGAAGTTCAAAATGAAATTTTTTCTGGCTGCGATCCGCAAGCTCTTTTAGAAGCACTAGATAAATGCAAAGACGATAGAGAATTTTCTTTTGCTCTCGGATATTACATAAAATATTTACCCTGTGCATTTCCAGAAACATTAATTTTACGTGCAGAGCAATTGGAGCGCGAGTCTGCTGATAGTAAGAGATTTCGCAACTCACTCCCGGCCAGATTTTCTAGGATGATGACTTCTTTTAAAGACCAAGCGTCACAAAATGCAACTGCAAGTCTAATTCAAGCAATTCGTGATGAACAACAAAATTTGATCGCAGTTTTACAAAATATTCTAGAAAAAAATGAATTGGGAAATCTGCTGATAAAATTTAACGAGCTTTTTCCTGGATCCGCGCATGCGTCGCCAGATTACGATCAACGGCATGAATTTTTTAATTTGGCTTTTAGGGGACAGAATCTTTCAAAAAAAGTATTAGTCAACGAGTTTTGGGGTGCCTTGTGTCAGGCTTGGTCTAAACCCGAAGTATTTCCTGGCCAACTCGGTGAGCTAGCAAGGCAGCAGCCTTATTTATTTAAACTTTGTTATGTTAAGACTCTTGGCCGTTTCAAAGGCGTTGACCAAGCAGTTTTAAAACTTCTTGATTTTATACGGCAAGACGAAGAAGAGATGGTTTTAGGGCTAATTCATGCGCTTTCAGAAATTGGAACAGAACGCGCAAAATTGGAGCTTATCAATTTTTTAACCCGAACAAATATGTCGTCTGGAGTCAGAATTGAATTGCTTCAGTTACTTAAAAAACACGACTTAACTAAGCTTCAAGACGAACTTAGAAGCTCGATGAATGACCTTCAAATTCTTGCACAATCTGAGGGAAATCATGAAGGATTGCGAGATGCGATCGAAGCAGTTGCGAGTTTGCTTTTACCGATCAATATAGGAACTTCCGAAGTGTCGACAAAAACGACGCATTTAAAAATGGACATTACAAAGCTTGATGAAAAATTGTCTGCCAGAATTGAATACTATCCGCGCTTGTCAGGCGAGGTGCGACGAGCGCTAAGAACAGCAGAATTCTTTTATGAGCAAATATCAACGAGCGCAGATTCGAGTGCAATTGACCTCAGTCCCTTGATTGATATGCAGTATAAAGCAATGGAACTTTTATTTAGAGAAACCTACGAAGCTCCCTGTGATCGACTTCTCAATCAAGGAATTTTGCAGCGCAAGCTTGATCTAATTGGATATGCTCGGCCAATTCCTTCAGCAATGGATGCCTTTGAAGACTATTTAAGCCAGCTACCAGTCATCAAGACTATTCCATTTTTTAGCAAGTTTAAGCTCAGAAAAATGTTACGTGGTATTTGCCAATATAAACCTGGAAGACGTTTTACTTTGGATGGGCTTAAGGCTTTTGCGCTATTTTTTCTGTGTTTTAGTCGTCGCGAGTGCAAATTTCAATTGCAGCAGCTTTTTGACCTAGGATTGAACGATCAGCAATTGTTTTTATTTTGCAAAAATTTACATGTTTTTCAAGACTTTCGAAATCGTGCAGCTCATGAAGGATTTCATCCAGATGCTAAAAGTGATATGGAAAGTTTGTGGTCTTCGACGGTCGAAATAATTTCCGTGTTATTTGGTAGCAAAAGCGCTCTTCTCGAAAAGGCTGGCACAGTCGAAAAGGTTGGTACAACCGAAAAGACGACGCTTGGCGAAAAGTCAAAAAGACCTGAACCCATTATTATTCAGCGCCGACGTATTTCATAATTGAAGCAATTCACTTTTTAGTCAGCTAATTGCCAAGCCTAAACTTTTAGAGTAGGATGAGCCGCTTGCAGCAGTCCGCACTTGAAGGAGGCTTAAAGTGGCAGCAGATTTAACCGTCGGCAATAAAGACAAGCATTTACAAAAGGTTGCGCTCGTAACAGGTGCATCGCGTGGAATAGGTGCGGCCTGTGCTAAAGCTTTGGCCTTGGCTGGTTACCGAGTTGCGATTCATTATCGCAGCGACGAAGCTCTGGCAAAGGGGTTGCAAGCGGAACTTTCAGGAAGCCAAATCTACCGCTTTGATTTAAGTCAGCCTGATGCGTGCAAAGAATTATGCGATAAAATAAAAACTGAAATGGGTGGTATCGATGTTTTAGTAAATAACGCTGGAATGTCGATAGATGCGCTGCTGCCCTTTGCTAAAGAAGATGATTTTGACAAGCTATTATCCGTCAATTTAAAGCCTGTATTTGTCTTATCAAAATATGCATCAAAACATATGATACGAAAAAAGGCTGGCCGAATTATTAATATTTCTTCTGTAGTGGGTGTGACAGGAAACGCAGGACAAACCATGTATTCTGCAACTAAAGCTGCAATAATTGGAATGACCAAAAGTATGGCACTAGAACTGGCTGGATTTGGAATATTAGCGAATTGTGTTGCACCGGGATTTATTGCAACGGAAATGACCTCAACACTAAGCGCAGAAGCGAAAGAGAAAATATTTGAAAAAATTCCGTTAAAGCGACTGGGTACAGCTGAAGATATAGCAAGTGCTGTCGCTTTTCTCGCATCGGATTCAGCAAATTACATTACTGGAACGACCTTACATGTTAATGGCGGCATGTATACAAACTAAAAAATTGGTAGAGAATGATAAATAAAAAATACAACTGCATCACGTCTATTGGCCACTATCACCCTGATACAGTGATAGATAATCACTTTCTATCATCTTTGGATATCGGAAGCGATGCAGAGTGGATAGAAAGTCGAACTGGTTTGGTGGAGCGTCGTAGTGTGATGACGCGGCAAAACATAATGGATTTGCGGCATAAAAAAACAAGTTACAACGAACTAAAACAGAACGGTAACATTACTTCGTTGCCAGAGCTTTCTCGACCAGCTTTGAATATGGCATTAGAGCGGCGTATATTGGGCGGATTAAAGTTGAGTGAAATAGATATGGCAGTTTGTGGAACTTCAACTCCTGATTGGGACTTGCCGGCAAACGCTTGTTCTATCGCAGGTGAACTCGGAATTCAGGCTCCTGCATTTGATATCAATTCGGCATGCAGTGCTTTTATGGTGAATTTGCATTTTTTGAGTGCAATGATGGCGTCTGGAAAAGCGCACAAAGCAGTTGTATTTAACCCAGAACGTTTAACGACTCGGGTCGATTATAGTGATCGTGCAAACTGTATTTTATTTGGTGATGCAGCAACTGCGACAATTTTTGAATCTTTAGAGGCAGCTAAGGGTTTGACATTAGTTGATTCCGTGGTGCATTCAGCGCCCCAAGACTACGCATCTGTTCAATGTGCATCGGAAGGGGTCTTCTCGCAAAATGGTAAGGTCGTGCAAAAATTTGCTGTGACGAGAACAGTTGAGGTTACTCAAGAGATTTTGAATCGCAATAATATGAGTATAAGTGATGTGAGCTATTTTATTGGCCATCAGGCAAACCTTAGAATGCTTATGTCTTCTGTCGAAAAACTAGGTTTGAACCCGGCTCAGCACTGGTATAATGTTGACCGCTTTGGTAACCAGGGTGGTACAGGAGCTCCTAGCGTCTTATCGCAGAATTGGCATAAACTAAAACATGGCGATGTTGTAGTCATTTCTGTAGTTGGTGCAGGATTGACATGGGCAGCGGGATTGTTTCGCTATTTTTCATAGCTTCGAATACAAGGCCCCAAAAACAAAATTATCGCTACGGGTTCGGGCTTCCTGCCCTCACCAAGTTCCACTGGCGCTCATGGCGACACCAGCCTAGTCTTCGCGCTTTTTAAGTATTTAAGTGAAGAAATGTTTGCAAGACACGACGCGGCTCGAGTTGCCCGCACATTTAGCGTTTCTGGGGCTATTTGAATCAAATATGGCTGAACGGTTTGAGATCTACGTATGCACATAGAACTGATATTCACTCTAGTATCTTTCTTGGCGCTGCCTTGCCTGCCAGAGGAACTGGTGAGGGCGGGATGCCCGAACCCGTAGCGATAATTTTGCCATGGACGGCATAAAAATTGAGCGGTCCTCTGGCAGGCAAGGCAGCGCCAAGAAAGATACTAAATGAGAATCGATTAAATGTGTGCTTCACGTAGAAAATTCAATGGCCCAAATATGATCAAGACACATAGTTTTGACTAAAAAATACACACGTCCTTTCTAAATTTGTTGAATAAATAAACAATTTTAGTTTGGCCGATTCCGTCACCATCCAGTCAATAAGTTGAAATTATTAAATTATTTAAAAGTCAGTCTCTTCCAAGGTTTTTGGCATTGCATTTGCACCAGTATCTACAAACAACAAGCAATCGATCAAACAAATTCAGGAACGTAAAACACTCACTAAAAAAAGAGTGTAAAAAAAGGAGGACATCATGCAAGCTCTCACAGTGGCAATTTTAGTAGGTTTTGTTTTAGGTGTAGCATCACCAGCCTATGCACGAAGAGATCAAAGAAAAGGTTTTAATTTTGGATCGAGTATTGGGTTATCAAATATAGTAGAACGCGGTTCTGTTACAGATAGCGTTGAATTTACCGGCAGAAATTCGACAGACAGTCAGTCGATTAATCCATATTTTGGCTACTCGCTTAATGGTGTGGTAAATGTTGGTGCAACATTCACTTTGCTAAACAGAAAAACAGAAGCAAAACAATCGAATCTTGATAAGAGTATTGAAGTTGTGTCAGAAAGTGATGCAGCTTTAAAGTCTGGTAGCCTTTTTGCAAGATTGCTATTTGGTAAGGTTCTTTATCTTGAATTCGGCGGTGGTTTGTATCATCAAACAAGTAAAGAGACACGTTCTGAAAACCAAATTCAAGCTGACAATGCTTCTTATAGTGGACAGCGTCAAGTTCTTAATAGCAAAGGTGTTGGTTCGGGATATCATTTTGGGGCTGGTCTAGAGATTCCTGTGACGATTGGTTTTTACATCACTTCAGCATACAATAAACATCTTTACCAGTTGCGAGATATCAAAGGTAGTGATGTGGGAGGCAAAAAGTCTTTTCATCAGCGCAGCGAGTTAAGTTTTGGTGTGGCATATTATTACCAATAGTCTAAAATACTCGACATGAAAAAAGCGTTAGAGGAAAGTCTTTATAAAAAAATAGGCACCGAGATGATCGCCAAGATCATCTCGGATTTTTATGAGCAGGCCTTTGTCGATCCAATCATAGGTCATTTTTTTTTCAACAAAGATCAACAATCTTTAATCCTCAAACAAATAAATTTCACTGAAGCTTTGTTAGGCGCAGATACAATGTATCTTGGTCAACCACTGTTGAAAGTTCATAAAGAGCTAGCTATACGACGCCCGCATTTTATGCGGCGGCAGTTGTTAATGCAGCAAGTGATGCAAAAATATGGGCTAGAAGCAAATCTGGTTTTAGCTTGGTTAGAAAAAGAGAATCAACTACAAAGCTTAATTTTACCGAAAAAAGCTAACTAAGCATGTGTGTGTTACATCATATGAAAACGCCAGCGAACACCTAGTAGTATTCCACTTAGAAATATAAAACCTAATATTTACAGACAACTACACGGATAGTTAAAGTTATATTTCCGAGTGCCGAGAGACATATGGTTGTTATGTCATGGTGATCATAACGTCTAATTTTTCATTAGAGAAATGGGGCTGTTGCCCCGCTAAACCATGCTCCGTTAGGAGCGAAACTTCTATGGAGGAGGCGAAAATGAAATTGTTCTCGAGTATCAAGAAATCTGCCGAGCTTCTCGGCGCAGCGAGTGTAGGTACACTACTACTTGCTGGGTCAGCTTTTGCTCAAGATGCTGCACCCGCAGTACCAACAATTGACACTGGTGATACAGCTTGGGTCATGATGAGCGCGGCTTTGGTCTTGCTTATGACGCCAGGTTTAGCCTTTTTTTACGCTGGTATGGTGCGTACAAAAAATGTTGTTTCGACCTTATTTCAAAACTTTGCAGCTCTTTCAGTGGTAGGCATACTTTGGTGTGTGGCAGGTTATAGTTTGGCATTCTCGGGCGACGTCGGTGGATTTATCGGAAATTTAGGCTGGTTTATGTTGGGCGGAGTTGGTCAAGAACCTAACGCTGACTTAGCCGCTACAATTCCGCATCTTTCTTTTATGATTTTTCAATGCATGTTCGCAATCATAACTCCTGCTCTGATTACGGGTGCAATAGCAGAGCGGCTTAATTTTAAAGCTTGGCTTTGTTTTGCAGCACTATGGTCATTGTTTATTTACTCACCCGTAGCACATTGGGTTTGGGGTGTAGGCGGTTGGATACGTAATATGGGTGGAATGGACTTTGCTGGTGGTTTAGTCGTTCACGTATTGGCAGGTTATTCAGCTCTTGTCGCGGCTTTAATGATCGGCAAACGTCGAGATTTTGGCAAAGAAGTACGTTCTTACGATGTTGGTTACGTCATGATTGGTACTGGTTTACTATGGTTTGGCTGGTTTGGATTTAACGCAGGTTCTGCTCTCGGCGCTAACGGCCTCGCAGCGCATGCCTTTGTCACAACTTTCCTTGGTGCAGCATCTGCCGCGTTTGCTTGGTCAGTCGTTGATTCCTTTTTAAAAGGTAAGCCAAGCGCAATCGGTGCTTGTATCGGTGCAGTTGTTGGTCTCGTTGTTATCACTCCCGGAGCAGGTTTTGTCACTGCGGGATCAGCGCTTCTCATGGGTGCTATCGGTGGCGCGGTTTGTAATTTTGCCGCTGTTCTTGTTAAAGAAAAATTTAAACTTGATGACACCTTAGACGTTTTTGCATGCCACGGTTTAGGTGGAACTATTGGTTCATTATTAACACCAGTATTTGCATCCAAAGCTGTCAATGCCGCAGGTGCAGATGGCCTCTTGTTAGGAAACTTTGCTCCTTTCCAAGCCAACTTAATCGGAACAGTCGCAGTCATTGGATTTTCAATGGTTGGAACTTTCGTCATTATCAAAGCGATTTCTTTATTCACAACTTTCAGAGTGACAGATCGTGAAGAAGAACATGGTTTGGATTCGACTCAACATGGAGAGTTTATCAATAGCAATTTTGCTAGTGAAACGAACGCGCATGTGATTAGCCACCCTGCAAAAAATCGTGCAGCTTGATAATTTCGAAGGAAAATAGTCAGCATGGAATTTTTTGGTAATACAACAACTAACTCAGGAGCGATTGGGGACGAAGCCGCCCCCAATCTCCTGGGCAGTTTTATTCAAGAACTCGAAGAGACGATTGCTGATCTCGAGCAAAAGTTAGTCGAACTAGAATCTAATCCTTCAAATCTTGATCTGATAAACGCCATTTTCCGTGCCTTCCATAATCTTAAAGGCAGTTCTACCATGGTGGGACTGAAAATTCTTCCTGAGATCATGCATTTTGCAGAATCAGTTTTTGACCATGTACGTAGTGGAAGATTAGCTGTATCTGAAGAGCTGATTAGCTTGCTCTTAGAGGTTTTTGGTGCAATGCGCGAATTGCGTAGTTTGCTCAAAGCCGATGGTAAAGAGGGCAAAAGAAGATATTTTTCAATATTAGCTCAGCTTGAAAAAATATCAATCGACGCAATTGACTCACGAAACCAAGAAGTTCTTGTCGCAGGAGAAGGGGCGGCAAAACCTAGCTCTGGCGAGAAAAGTGGCGAAGAAGACGAATTTATAAAAATATCGCGAAGTCTCGTAGAACAATTGATGCTGATAGTCGGGGACTTCATGTTGGTGGAAAGCAGCTTTCAATTTTTAAAGTCAAAATACGGTTCAGATTGGAATTTTCTGGAAAACTGTCAGCAATTAGGCCATTTTTCCGGAAAGCTTCAAAATACTGTTTTGCGCATGCGTTTAAGTCCAATTAAACCGATATTTTCTTCTATGCACCGGGTCGTTCGTTCTACAGCAAACGAGGTACAAAAAAAGGTTGCTCTCGAAGTGAATGGTGCAGAGACTTTAGTAGATAGAAGTATACTCGATGTTATTGCAGATCCAATTATGCATATGATGCGCAATGCAGTAGACCATGGCATAGAAAAACCAGAGGATCGTATTCAGTTCGGTAAGCCCATCGAAGGTCAGATTACCTTAGCTGCATTTCATAAATCCGGAGAAGTTGTTGTTCAAGTTTCAGATGATGGTAAAGGAATAGACCCTTCTCGAATGCGCGAACTAGCAGTTAAAAAATCATTTTTGACTGAAACAGAGGCGGCAACATTGACAGACGGAGAAGCTCAAAGTCTTATATTTATGCCTGGTTTTTCTGGCGCAGCTGCTGTGACTAGTGTATCTGGACGTGGCGTTGGTATGGACGTAGTTAAGCAGGTCGTTTCGAGTTTGGGCGGCAATATAGATTTACTTTCTAATCCTGGTTCAGGTACGACAATCACTATGCGCTTGCCTCTTAGTATGGCAATTTCAGAGTCTTTAGAGTTTCAACTCGGCAATATAAGCTACGCTGTACCACAAGTGTGTATAGACGAAGTCTTTTCTTCGCATTCGCCACAAGTCAAAGAACAGATGCATTCTGTCAACGATGGTAGTCAAGTTCTATTGCTACGGGATGTACCTGTACCAATCTTAGATCTGGCTAAAATCTTTGGAATTGAAGCTCCTCTCGACGAGGTACATATCATTCAAGTCCGATACGGAACAACTAGATTTGCATTGCGAGTTGGTAAGATAATAGGTCCAAGTAATATTGTTTGTCAGCCTTTACCTTCAGTCTTTGCAACTGATGCGCCTTTTTCTGGACTGACTCGACGTGGTGATGGATCGTTGATGTTCCAAATCGATCTGGCACGCTTATCCAATATGATATTGCCGCAAGTCGATGTTCGCGCTGCTAAGGGTGCAAAAATACGCGGAGGAACGCAAATAACTTCCTCCGATTTAAGACGCTTGCAACAGAAAATTGCTGTCTTTCGCAATTATGAAAGTTTTTGCGTGCCTGTTCATAATATCAAACGTATTGTGTCTATCCAGGCGGAAGATATTCATGAAATTGGTGGACGACGTTTTATTACTCTCGATGATGTTACCGTCCCTCTGATCATTATAGAAGAGCTTTTACTCAATAAACCACAGATTAAATCTATGACGCAGCCAGTTTTGATCTTTCAAATCGAAGAGAGAACATTTGGTTTGCCGATGGATAATTTTGGTGGGATTATTCGAATGCCTACTCAATTTGATAATGCTCTTCGCTCCGACGTAGTCACAGGCACTACAGTTATTGAGTCTAATACCACGATGGTTCTGAATTTATTTGGACTGGTTGTGCGGGCTTTCGGTGCGGAAATTCGCGGCACACCCAAAGCCTCTACAAAAATATCTCGAATAGCTATCGCAGAAGATGACGCATTTTTTCGCGAGCAACTCATTGCCTTTTTAAAGGCAAGGGATTTGCATTGCATTGCCTTTCCAGATGGCATGGCATTAAAAGAGTACTTACAAAAGCCAGAAAATGTTTCAACGATCGATGCAGTACTTACAGATATCGAAATGCCCAGAATGGATGGCTTGACACTTACGAGATGGATTAAGAGTACAGATCATACTAAAAATTTGCCTTGTATTATTATTACTGCCTTGACAAACAAAGAGGTTATAAAATTATCCATGTCTGCCGGTGCTTCGGCTTTCGTTCCCAAAATGGCGCATCACCAGGTATTGCAAGAGCTAAGTCGCATTGAATCTGGTCTCGACAAAATGGAATTGCCTGGTGCAAAAGGTGAAAACCTTGCACAAAAAGAGACAAGTAAGCGAATTGTAACGTTTAATATTGGTGATTGTCGCTTTGCTTTACCAATGGAAGTGCTCAAAGAGGTTTCTCACATTTCTCCTAATTTGCCAGTACCAAATTACCCCAGCTGGATGAACAGTGTAACGGCATTTCGTGGTAAAATGGTACCTGTGATCGACTTAAGAAAATTATTCAAGCTAGAAACACCTCAGGGCTCCGTCACTCAGCAAGCGATAGTCGACTTTCAAGGAGTAGTTTTAGCATTATTGTTTGATGGGATCGGAGAAGTTCTTTTAGTATCTCAGCTTGAACATGGCGAAGGACTTGGCAAGTCTACTCAGAGAGAACTGGAATTTGCGCAATATTTGCGTGGAATTTTTAATAAAGATCGCGAATTGATTTCCTTAATTGATCCTGCTGCGCTGGTAAAACTTTATCAAAGCCGCGGAAAATTAATAAATCGAGAGGAGAACGCAGCATGAGTGCATCAGTAAAATCTTTACCAGAATTGAACGAGGTAAGTGCTAGTCAAAACTCAGCGCAAGAAGCCGTGACTTTGCTAGGGGCTACTAGTAAAATGGATGCTGCCCTCGAAGTCCTAGAAAATATAAATCAAAAAGCTAATTTTATCGCTCTTAATGCTGCTATTGAAGCTGCGCGGAGCCAAAGCCAAACAGAAAATTTTGCATTAGTAGCAGATCAAGTGAGTCGCCAAGCACAAAGAACTGAAGATTTGGCAGAAAAGCTGCGACTTGAAATACAACGCTTACAACGTTGCGCCCTGAGGGCTACAGCTGTGCGATTTGCCGATATTGCTTCAGATTTAATCGATAAAATTGATCGCAATTTATTTGAGAGAAATTGTGATTGTCAAGCTTGGGCAACATTTCAAAATGTCGTTGATTGTGCAAAAGCTACGGTTGGCATTAAGGCTGAGCAAATAATTAGAGAGATCAATGCGAAAGACGAAGATGAATTTGAAAAGAAGAATATTGCAAGGGCCATTGATCTTTGTTCGGAACAGTTACGCGTGCTCATGGATACCTACATGGTCTATGAAGACGTATTTGTACTTAATCGTGAAGGCATAATAGTCTCGGCAGGTAAGCGAAAACATTTGATTGGACAAGATCAATCTCGCCAAGAATACTTTCGCCAAGTTCGTGGCGGCAAAGTTCAAGTTTCCGAAATGCATTTGTCTCCTTTAACAAATACTTATACCGTGGCCTACACGGCTCCTATTTTGGATGCGAAACAACAGGTCATCGGTGCAATCTCAACACGATTTAATTGGAACTTTGCTCAAGAAATGATCGACAAAATGCCTCTCGAAAAAGATTGTCGAGCTTACATTATTAACAAAGAGGGCGTCGTTTTAGCTTCAACCGGAAAAAGAGGCTTATTACGTGATGACTTATCTTGGTTGATGTCAGGTGAAGAAGCTACTTCTGGAACTTCCGGTTTTTCGATCGAGTGTGCTCGTAATGGTCGTCCGACAGCTTGGGGATTTTGTCATACCCGCGGATTCGCGGCTTATCCTGGAAAGTCATGGTCTGCAATCGTTTGTCATCCAGTGCAGTTGAACGGACAAGAGTTTTTTTTGGAGCACATCAATCGTGATGGTACATCGCATCTATACGCATCTGAACTCGCTAATAATGATCTTGTGCAAGTTGCCACAAATATTCGCGATTTAGTTCGCAGTATTAATTTAATTAATAACGAAACAAATATGTTAGCAGTAAATGCCTCTATCCAGGCTGGGGTAGCTGGCGCAGAAGGTGAATCATTTTCTGTAATCGCTTCAGAAATTGGACGTTTGGCAAAGAAATCTGAAGAGTTTGTTTTAATCGTGAATTCATTAACTGAGTCCCTGGGTCAATGTGTGCAAAGCACAGTCGCAGCTCGACTTGCTGATGCGGCTTTTGATACGATCGATAAAATAGATCGCAATCTCTTCGAACGTTACTGTGATATTCAAGCATTTTCGACTTTCGAGAAATTTGTCGAGTGCGCTAAGAACAGCAAAGGAACAGCTCACGTTCAGGAGTTACTACAAAATGTTCACTCCATCTATGAGGTCTATCATGATATTTTAATTTTAGATTTAAAAGGCAATGTAATTGCTGCAGCAGTTCGCAATGAATTGGTCGGTCAAAGCCAAAGTGATAGAGATTGGTTTCGTGAATGTATGCGCGGGCAAGTGGTCTTTTCTGACATATACCATTCGAAAAAAGTACAAAATTATACTGTAACTTTTGCCGCACCTCTGCGAGATGTATCAGGAGAGATTTGTGGAGTGATTGCGACGTATTTTAATTGTGATTTTATCTATGGAATTTTGCGTGCCGCGATTGTTGGTAAAGAAAGTCGTGTTATATTGGTGAATGGTAAAGGTTTACTTATCGGCAATACTTCTGGAGAATCCCTGCTAGAAGAAAGCTATGCCAACCTCAAGACTTTTAAGCAGCTAGATTCGGGAGTATCTGGTTTCTTGACTGAACGGGTCGCTAATGATGATCACGAGCTCGCAATCGGATATGCTAAGACTCGTGGTTATAATAGCTACAAAGGTAAATCCTGGAGCGTCATGGTGATGCGCCCGATTAAAAGCTCCAATAAAAGTCGAGATGAAGACAATGTCATTAGATTAACAGATGTAAAAAAGTAAGTTATTCTTTCAAAGAAGACGTTTGGAAATAGTATGAATTCGAAAACCTTAATCTATATATTAGACGATGACGAAGATGTGAGGAATTCACTTACGGACTTGCTCGAATCTTTGGCCTTCCGGGTACAGGCATTTGCCAATTCTGATGAATTTTTAGTCGCTGTCTTGAAAGAAAAAGCTGCCTGCGCCCTGGTGGATTTGCGTATGCCAGGTGTAAGTGGATTGGAGCTGCTCGGAATCTTAAGGCAGAGGCAAATCATCGTCCCTATCGTCATTATTACGGGGCATGGTGACATCTCAGAAGCTGTGCAAGCTATGAAATTGGGCGCTTGCGATGTATTACAAAAACCATTCTCCCAAGATTCTTTATTAAAAAGCATTCAGCTGGCTTTACTACAAGAAAAAAAAGTTGAGAGTAGTACTAAGAGATCTGATGAAGACCAGAGGATAAATCAGAGAATTAGCCTGCTTTCTCCGCGAGAACGCGAGATACTCGACCTTATTGTTGCAGGATTAAGTAGCATTGAAATTGCCGAAAAATTAGGTATTAGCTCTGCAACTGTCAATAACCACAGAACTCAAATCAAATCAAAAATGCAGGCAAAAACAGTTGCACATCTTCTTAGTTTAGTTTCCCCTAAAATTTCCGCTTAATTCATATAAATATAGTATAATTGCTTTATCCAAATCATTCGAGGGCAGAGTGAATCTAGCTAGTGTAAATTTAAACGCATTTTCAAAAATTCTAAGTCGCCAGCCTTGGTTCTTATTGTGCTGTATAACCATCTCCATAGGTTTTGCAGGTTTCTGGTCGATGAAAACTGTGCGAGAAAATGCCAAGGAACATGTAGCGGCGCAAATAAATTTAGTTTTGGAGGGTTCTAGCAAAATTTTAGATCAAGCTTTCAGATCAGCAAAAATGCAAGTCATGTTTCTTGCATCAGACTCAGGAATTGCAGACAACCTAGAAAGCGGTAAAGAAATAAAAGTTACTAGTAAGTTAGAAAGTCTCTTAAAATCTCAAATGCAGAGTTTAAATTTCTTGGGTCTTGTAATTACCAATAGCGACAATACATTATTGTATTCTAGCGATTTGCATCTAAGTTCTCGCATATCAGATTTTAAGTTTGATACTCCCCTAAGAGGGTTAAGCAACGATCAAGTTAATATAAGTCAACCACTACTCCTACCAAAAATTGATAATGGTAAAGAAGCTCTGGGCATTGCCTTTGTTCTCAGGAAAAATAGTGGACGATCGCTGTGGTTGATTGTAAATGCGAGGGCAATATTTGGAGCTGTACTGCAATCGGGAAGATCAGGTACCACGGGTGAGATTTATGCAGTTGATCGTAATGGTTTGATGATATCTGATAGTCGATTCAATACACATCTTTATGGAATAGGTTTGCTACAGCCGGGGCAAGAAAGCGCCATGCGAATCTTGGTGCGAGATCCGTTGATGAATCTATTAAATAATAGATTGCCAGCAGAGAAGGATCGTTTGAATTGGCCTCTTACCAAGATGGTTGCTTCTGTCATTAAACAACAAAGAGGTATTGATTTAGACGGTTATCGAGATTATCGTGGAGTGCCTGTTGTTGGTGCTTGGATTTGGCTGGATGAGTTTAATTTTGGTCTAACTCATGAAATGGATTACGCAGAGGCATTTTCACACGTTAGTGCCTTAGAGTTTGTTGTGATTTCTTTGGTTTTAGCTTTGTTTGTTGCAACAATTATTGCAAGTCTGAGTTCGATGAGAATTTCTCATGCTGAGAAACTGGAAAAGCAATCTCAAGAGCGACTTAAAGAATTGCAAACACAAATCGCCCAAGTGAATCGCTTGGCAACGATGGGAGAGTTGGCAACAGGTTTAGCTCATGAAATTAATCAGCCTCTCATGGCAGTGAGTAACTACGCAAGGGCAGCTCTAAATGAGCTCGACACTTCGAATGCGATTGATTATAAAAAACTAAGAGAGCGTCTAAGCTCAGTTGAGAAAAATGCATTACGTGCCGGAGAAGTCATACGGCGTATTCGAAAGTTTGTGAGTAGAGGCGAGATTCAGGCTGGGGCAGTAAACTTTAATCAGCTTATTAAATATCCGCTTGAAATTTTAGCACACGAAATAAAGATTTCAGCGGTGAAAATTTCACTGAAAGTGCCAAAAGACCTGCCGGTGTTCTGGCTAGATGAGATCCAAATTCAGCAAGTTTTCGTGAACTTAATCCGCAATGCAATCGAAGCAATGCAGCGGGCGAAGAGCGTAAAGAGGGAAATTAAAATTGAAGTTAACATAGATGAAGATCAGTATGTATGTATAAGTATTCGTGATAGCGGGCCGGGTATTTCCGCAGAAGTACGCGAGCGTTTATTTGAACAGTTTAATAGCTCTAATCCCAATGGCATGGGTTTAGGATTGGCAATCAGCCGCAGGATCATAGAGGCCCATCAAGGAGTCATTGATGTGGAATCTAGCCCAGAAAACGGTGTGCATTTCTTGATTAGAATACCGGTGCAAGTGCATTCAGAAAATCAGTCGGCTTGAGGCAGTGCAAGCTTTAAATTATTCAGAAATTTCTTGTATTTCATCATGAGAATGTTCGATACTATCGTCATTATCATTTAAACCGCGATTTTTATTTTGTGTCTTGTCGCGGAAGAAAAAGCGAATAGGGATTTGTTCAAAATCTAATAGAGTCGAAAATTTTCGCATCATATAACGCTTGTAAGAGTCTTGAATGTCTTCACTCACATTGCTTTTAATAACAAAAGTCGGTGGAGCAATTGAAACTTGGGTTGCAAAGTAGAATTTAACCCGTTTGCTGTATTTTTTAATGAGCTGCGGCGTGTGCTCATGGACGATTTTTTGCAATGCTTCATTCACCCGAGCTGTGGGAACTCTTTGTTGGGTTTTAGCATAAATATTTTGGCAAAGTTCTAATAGCTTTGAAACGCGCTGATTGGTCAAACAAGAAAGATAAATGGTAGGAAGGTAACTTAAATCTCCAAGCTGGGCAGCTAGATTAAGATCATACTGTTTACTTGTATTGCTGGTTTTTTCAGGTACCAAATCCCATTTATTAATAGCAATTATTACTGGTTTAAATCTTTTCGTAGCGAGATTGATCAGACGCAGATCTTGGTCTGTTAGACCGTCTAAGGCACTTATAACGCAGACGACAATATCTGCTTGTTCAATAGAATTTAAACTACGAATGACACTATACGATTCTACATTATCATCAATTCTGGATTTTCGCCGGATACCAGCTGTATCAATAAAAATAAACTCTTTGCCAAAATAAAAAATCGAAGCATCAATAGCATCTCGAGTTGTTCCTGCGATTTCGCTTACAATTGCGCGCTCACTGTGGGTGATGCGATTTAATAAAGAAGATTTTCCAACATTCGGCCGGCCGATAAGTGCAACTTTTATCTGCTTGTCGGATTGCGAAACGATTGCCTCGGTTTTAATATCATTCTTTTCGAGCTCGTCTAGTAGAGCTGCTTTCAAGGTGCCTATGCCACGGCTATGGCTCGCGCTAATGGCGATCGGATCTTCAATGCCTAAAGCATAAAAGTCCCAGAGTAGTTTTTGGTGTTCGAGGCCGTCTATTTTGTTTACCACAATAAGAAGCGGCTTTTTTGTTCGCGTTAAATATTGATAGAGTTCGCGATCGTGTTTTTGCAGACCAGCTTTGCCGTCGAGCAAAAATATGACTAAATCTGCTTCTTGTATCGCAAATTCTGTTTGTTGCCAGACTATATTATCTGCGAATGGCTGGAAGTTGAAATCTGTTGTCTCAAAGCCGCCTGTATCGACTATGTAAACACTATGCAAGCCATCAGGATCAAGGCCAGTGACGCCGTAGATGCGATCGCGAGTTATTCCTGGTTGGTCGTCAACGATGGCTTTTCGCGAAGCTGTTAAACGATTGAACAGGGTAGATTTCCCAACGTTTGGCCGTCCAACTATTGCAACTATTCCGGTACTCATGACAGAGCTCCTTTTTCTGTAAGAGCTCGTAAAAGGTCTTCAGGATTGTTGTGTTTTGAGGAAGAGATTTTTGCTTGTAACTTAGTGAAAGCTTTTTCTGCGGCCTGTTGTGAGGCACGCTTTTTACTACTACCTTCTCCGACAGCTAGAAGGTGCGAATCTAGTTGTATGCTGACGATAAATTTTCGATTATGCGCCTGGCCTTTTTCTCCCGTGATGGCATATTGAGGAAGTAGCCGAAAATGTTTTTGCGTCAATTCTTGGAGTAAGGTTTTGTAATCCTCATCTCCAAGCGGACTGTAGCCATCTTCATCAAAAATATTGGCAAACAATTGCAGGACAATTTTTTTCGCTTTTTCAAAGCCGCCATCGAGATAGATCGCACCAATGATGGCTTCAATGGCATCTGCAATGATAGAATCGCGATCTTGGTGTTGCCGACTCGATTCTTGTTTGCCTAAAAAAATAAATTGGCTGAGTTCGTGTTGTCGACTCAGTTGCGAAAGTGCGCGTTCATTGACGAGAGAGGAGCGTATTTTTGATAAATCACCTTCGGGAGCGTCGGGATAAAGCTCGAATAGTTCATGACTGAGTACTAAACTTAAGACCGAGTCACCTAAAAATTCTAGACGTTCATTCGTCCATTGGTTTTTCAGTTGTTCTTCAGAATAGAGGCTGCTGGTATTTTCGTCTTTTTTTAATTGTGATTTTATTCGGGTCAATACAGAGCGGTGACATAGTGCTTTAAAAAGTAGGTTACGATTTTTAAAGCGGTAGCCTAATTTTGTTTCAAGTTGCTTTGCTGTTTCGGAGAGATTAATGCCACCCGCTTTAAGACTAGCGAGAATATGCTGATCCATCTGTTTGTCCAGATTGGATTTAGATTTATAAAAGGACTGCAAAAACATGCAATAAGGCCTGAAGAAAAGGTTGCTTAGATGATTATTGATTACGTTAAAGAGGTCATTATCTCAAAAATCAATAATTTTAGGATATTACTAAGACCGCTGTAGCCAAATAATGTAACAGCAGGCATCCTTCAATAAAATTTCTCAACGAATTAGTCAATCAAAAGACAGAAGTGATAAAATAGAAGTAGGTCAAGAGCAAGGTTTAGGTTTTTGATTGTTCACTTAATGCGTTAATATATTGAAACTTATAATGAAAAATGCACTTTTTATAAGCTTATTTTGCGCAGCTCTTTTGCTAGCAGCAACAGGATTTCTTTTTGAGTGGCAAAATCGCCCCGTACTTCTTGAAAAAGACGTTGAATTCGTTGTTGATCGCGGCATGACGATAGATCAATTTTCGAGTCGCGCAGCGGCGCAAGGTCTTGTAACAAATCAAAATCTTATGATTTTTTGGCTAAAGTTTCGAGGTGGTTATGAAAAATTTCAGGCTGGTCGCTATTTGTTTGTAGGTAGTGTCACGCCCCGCGCCTTTGTCGAGAAAATTGAAAGAGGCGAGGTCTATTTTAAGCCAATTTTAAGCATCACGATACCGGAAGGATTTACCGTAAAACAAATTGCCCAGCGTTTAGCTAGTTCTGGTGTTGCAAATTTTGAAGAAATTTTGAGTTTGTCTAAGAATAGAACGTTTATGCAAAAAGTTGGAGTATCTGCGGCGAGTTCTCTTGAGGGCTACTTATATCCAGCAACTTATGTGTATTTCGATAAATTGCCGAGTGCTTCAGAGGCTCTGAGCCGCATGGTGGAAAAGTTTTTTAGTTCATTGCCAAAAGACTATTTGATACGTCTGGAAGAAAAAAAACTTAGCTTGCACGAAGCTATCATATTAGCTTCGCTCATCGAACTAGAGAGTTTTTTCGATGAAGAAAAGGCAATGATATCGGAGGTCTTGTGGAATCGGCTGCAAGCAAATATGCCGCTCGGTATCGATGCAGCTATTATTTATGGAATTAGAGATTACCGTGGCGATATCAAAACGAAGCACCTTAAAGATGCGTCAAACCCCTACAATACGCGGATTCATGCGGGTTTGCCTCCAACTCCGATTGGCTCAGTGAGTTTAAGCTCCCTATTGGCTGTTCTGAACCCAACACAGGAGGGCTATTTCTACTATGTGCTGTCGGGCAGTGATTCTAAAAAGCACATATTCACCAGAAATTTGGCTGAGCATAACCGCTACGTGCAGGAATATCTCAAGAGTTTAAAAAAAAAAACGATAAGTCTCAGTAACAGCCAAACTATAAAAACGGGGGTTCAGGATGAGTAAAAAGAAGTCGGGCGCGGGAAAAACTGAATCAGCTAGCAAAGTAGCTAAAAAGGTTAGCAAACTAACTGGTAAAGAGGCGCGAGCATCTGGTCAGCGAATTCCCGTAAATTTATTAGTGGACTACAAATCCGAAGGTCATTATCTTTTCGATTTTTGTAAAGACCTTGGATCAGGTGGCATTTTTATAGAGACCGAAGCCCCACTTCCGTCAGGTCATGAATTAGAGCTGACTTTTACCATACCTGATAGTCACGAGACAATTCAGACCAAGGGTAAGGTCATGTGGTCTCAAGCGCGTATAAAAGAGAGACCTGAATTGGCATCTGGCATGGGTGTGCAGTTCAGTGAATTTTCCCAAGTCGATCGCGACAAATTAGAGGCCTTCGTCCGTCGCTATAATCCGAAATATAAAAATTATGAATTCAAAGATGTTAATAAAGCAAATAAACAGCCGGCTTAGTTCCTAAGTTACTAAAAAGTTTTTTAATTGGGTCGTCCCAGAATTCATGCTAAATTCAGCACAATCAACTTTGTGCTGAAGGAGCATCTATGCATCTTATTTGGAAAAGACCTGATGGTTTTGTCAATTCTCAGCCGAGTGATTTTAAGACGATAAATTTAGGCGGAAAGTATAATTTTTGGCTACACAAAACTGAGCAGGACTATTATCCCTTCCAAATTTCTGGTGATTGGCAAGAGGCAGATTTAACCAAAAAACTTAATCGCTTGACCAATTTGCTCAATAGCTCTGCAGATAAATACGCCACCTTCTTAAGTCGTTTGTACCAAGATACACTTCCTGAAGATGCGTCCAGCTTCGTAGATAAAATTCAAGAATGGATTATTGAGCTGCGTAAAAATATTAAAGGTGAAAACTGGGAAAAGGAAATAGTTGATCAGACTTTGATTGAGCTCAGTACGCAAATTAATAGTAGTCGTGAACTTTTTCTTAAAGAAAATCAATAATAAATTAGGAATTGCGATGACAAAAAAAACAATTTTTATTACCGGTGCAGCGCGCGGAATAGGTTTTGCCGCTGCAAAATTACTGCAGGCAGATGGCCACCAGGTTATCGCAAGTTCGAGAGATTTAAAAAAGCTTGAAGCCAGCCTTGCTAAACTTCCAAGTGGAATCGCAGCGATCGGTTTAGATGTTTGTGACGAGAAACAAGTCAAAGCCGCTGCCCAGGAAGTCCAAAAGCGTTTTGGTACGATCGATGTGATTATCAATAATGCGGGTTCTGTTTTCGATGAGAAGTCACGTTTTCAAGCTCAGCCAGAAAACCCCTTTGATTCGAGTCTCGAAGCACTTAAAAAGACTTATCAATTAAACATTGCAGGGCCCTACGCTGTTATTAAGTATTTTTTACCGCTTCTTTCTAAAAATCGACGCACGGACATCATAAATGTCTCTTCAGGGATGGGCGCTCTTAAAGACATGGGCCCAGGCTGTCCTACTTATAGAATCTCAAAAGTCGCATTAAATGCCATGACGGTCACTTTGAGTGCAGAACTCATTGAGACTCAGACTCATGTGAATTCTATTTGCCCCGGTTGGTGTGCAACTGATCTTGGCGGAGTGGACGCTCCTAGAACTCCAGAACAAGGAGTTGAGGGAATGCAGTGGATTATTAATGAAGAGCCCAAGATTCGCGGGAAGTTTATTCGGGATAAAGAGATCATCGATTTTTAAAAATTATCTTTTCATCTAGAAACACTTCTAGAAACAATTAAACGATTTTCATTAAGTATGTAGTTGAGCCTTTTGTCTTGTCTGCCAGAGGACCGCTCAATTTTTACGCCATCCATGGCAAAATTATCGCTACCGGTTCGGGCATCCCGCCCTCACCAGTTCCTCTGGCAGACAAGACAAAAGGCTCAGCTACATACTTATGAGACTTTCATTTCAGGGTGTATGCAGATTGGAAAACATCCGGCATTTATTTTTCAATATTCTCTCAACAGCAGATCCCCGCCGGGCCGCAAAGTTCCACACCAAATGATCTTATGCCATGGATGGCATAAAAATTGAGCGGTCCTCTGATAGTCCGTAAATCTAAACCTAGAGATGCTTTCTAAATGAAAATCGCTCAAAAAATATGTGTATCACGTAGCCGATCTGGCAGCCCCAATTATACCTGCATTGCCACTCAGCGCCGCCGCTTTTAAAGGTGTTCTGCAACTAATGTAAGGTGAGAACTCTGCGAAGTGCTCACTGACAGCGCCGCCGATGACATAATAATCTGGCCACAGAAGATTTTCGAGTTCCGTTAAATAACGGCTGACCGGTTGAGCCCACTCTTGCCATGATAAGCCTAATTTACTGCGAATTTTTGCTGATGCAATAGCTTCGCCTTCTTGGCCGTCAACGTGTAAATGGCCCAATTCTGTATTAGGGCAGAGTTGACCTTGCACAAAAAGCGCGCTACCTATTCCGGTTCCAAAGGTTAGCATCAAGAAATTATTGTTTTTCAAATCTCGCGCATTGCCATAGTGCAATTCCGCTAAACCTGCGGCATCGGCATCATTCAAAACTACGGTTTGCTCGGGAAAAGTGCGGTTTAAGAGATCTAAACGCAAATTCTTGTGTAAACAACTTTTATCAAGATTCGCTGCAGTTTTTAGCACATTGTTTTTCACGACACCAGGGTAGGCGATACCGATGGCTTGCGCACTAGGATGTTCGGAAAAAAATTGCTGCAGAACTTGTAATAATGAACCGTAGTCTGCCGGACTCGGTGTTTTATAACGCCAAACATCCGAGATGATAGAGCCGCTTTCTACATCGACGAGCGCGCCTTTAATACTGCTTCCGCCAATATCTATTCCCAGAGCGTGCATTTTAATTTTTTTTCATATTAAGATTTAATATTTACCGTTTTTCGCTTCTCGATAAGCATGGTCTATATACTGAAGGACCATGCGTTGCGTTGTGAAGTAGGCTCCATTTAAACTAATGCATTGACGCATTATCTTCGCCCAAGATTTTTTGTTTTGATAAAAAGTGGGAATGATAAGAGTTTCGAGTTTGTTGTAAAGACTAGCAGCTGCATCTTTTGCGGCCGATGGAATTTGTGCGTTGGTGTCATCAGCATAGGCACTATCTTCTATCTCCCAGCCTGTCGCCCCTTCAACGCAACCTTCAACCCACCAACCGTCTAAGGTACTAAGACTTGGAACGCCGTTGAGTGCTGCTTTCATGCCGCTGGTGCCAGAAGCCTCTAAAGGTTTTAATGGAGTGTTTAACCAAAGATCGACGCCGGAACAAATCAAACGACCGAGCTCCATATCGTAATTAGGAATATAAACCATTTGTACTTTTGAAGCGGTAAACTGTTTTGCGAGTGCAGTGAGAGAAGAAATTAAAGCTTTTCCACCGAAATCTTTTGGGTGAGCTTTGCCAGAAAAGACAAGCTGAATGGGGCCGACTTTTTGCGCGATGGTTTTTATACGTTCGATATCCTGAAATAATAAAGTTGCCCGTTTATATTCAGTCGCCCGGCGCGCAAATCCAATCGTAAAAATCTCTGGATCGAGCTTGACGTTCATGCGCTTGGCTATCTCGGAAAATAGAGCTTTTTTGCTTTCTAAATGCGCAATTTCAACTTTTTCAGGCGCAACATCAATAAGCTCGCGAAGATAAAAATTATCTTGTCGCCATAATGGTATGACTTCGTCAAAAAGATTTTGAAAAGCATCGGAAGTCCAGCGAGCGGCATGAACTCCATTAGTCACCGATGTGATTTTATTATTTTGTAAAAGTTTTTGTGAAACTTCGCCATGGCGTCTGGAGACTCCATTAATATAGCGAGAAAGTCGCATCGCCAAAAAGCTCATATTAAGACGCTCACCATCAAATGCGCCGAGTTCTTGCGACCATCGTGATAACTTCTCGCCCAGCACTTCTTTTGTTAAGTTTGCTTCAAAACAATCATGACCTGCTGGTACGGGTGTATGGGTGGTGAATATGCAGCGCGACTTTACCCAAGATTGATCTTCAGCGTTCCAATTTTGCGCTCCATTGATCTGCACTTTCAATTGCAGAAGCTGTAATGTTAAAAGCGCGGCGTGGCCTTCGTTCATATGATAAGAAGAGATAGATCGATTATTAGCGGAGTTCGGGGATTTTTTCGCATCGAGATTTTTCGGGCTGTAACCAAGCTTTTGCAGCATGAGCACGCCGCCCATTCCTAGCACTGCCTCTTGAAGTAAGCGGTATTGGCTGTCACCGCCATAAAGCTGCAAACTCAAGGCGCGGTCTTCTGGAGAGTTAGATTCTAAATCAGTATCTAAAAAGTAAATAGGAACTATGTGACCTGTAACACCAAGCACATCATAGCGCAGGGCTTGGATTTTAATAATTCTACCGCAGAGCTCTAGTTCAACTGTCTCGGCCAATTTTTGGCAAAACTCTTCTGGAAACCAGCTGACGGGAGATTCTAATTGCGCACCGGAGCCGTCGAGTTCTTGGCGAAAGTAACCTTTTCTATAGAGCATTGAAACTGCCAACAACGGGCAGGAAAGATCTGCGGCGGATTGAATCGTATCACCTGCGAGGACTCCAAGTCCGCCGCTGTAGGTCGGCATTTTCGGATTAATACCAACTTCCATAGAAAAATAAGCGATGTGCTCTCCGTTAGTAGAGCTTGAAGATTCTGGTGTTTTATCTATTGGCATATAAAGTTTCCTCTAATTAAATTTTGAAAACTGACAATTTGAAAAAGCTATTACCACCATACTTCAACCTGCGCACCTGCACTCCAGCCTGCTAGATCTGTTTTGTAGACATCTCCCCCGACATGACCCTTGGAGGCATTGTCCCAAAAGGCTTTGGTATAAAATAAGCGCAGTTGTGGTTTGCTATAAGCCCAAAATTCTCTACCTGAGCTAATCTGAGGTGCTATGGTCAGTTTCTGTAACTTTGTATCGTAAAATGTAAAATCACCTTGGTTGTTCTGCGCCATAATTGCGTTTGCGACTTGGGTGTAACCATATTCAAAAGCTAAATCAAGAGTGTCCGTAAGATGCATTACCGGCCGCACGCCTAAAGTGAGCTCTTTTTTATCAGGACGCTGCATAATTTGGTCGTTGTTAGCTCTGCTCAAGGATTCACCAAAATCAAGTTGCTGATAAAATAGAACTGCGCCTAAAGAGTAGCTTTCAGATGGGTTGATAATCATTTCATCGCTGACTCTAAGAGTTGAAGATTTTTTAATAGCTTCTGCTTGCGCAATATCGTCACTTGCAACTAATTGACTTCCGTAGCCACCGTATTGATTGATAAGACTGGCACTCCAATAACCCGAGTCGGGAGCTTCAGATTCTCTACGGTTAATCGCACCATAAATTCCTCGGCCGTATTGTAAGGCAAACATATTTTTGCCTCCGAGGAAATCTTCCTGTTCATGAACAATTCCACCTTGCCAGCCATTTAAACTTTGCCAGCGTTTTTCACTTGTTCTGTTACCGCGATGAGAACTTTGTCCGTAGATCGCAATGAGTTCAATTTTTCCGCCGCCAGGAACAGCTATGTCGGATTGGCGTAGGTCAAAGTTTGTTTGCGCTGGTCCATCAGTTTCTTCTACATCGCTACCTTGATAAGGAGTGTTGCGCATAATTGCAAAATGCGTCTTAGCATAGCCCACATCAATATTTTCAAAACCGAAACCTGGACCGACATTTTCATAAATGTAAAAATCAAGCATATAAAGGTCGCGCCTGCGGTAAAAGCGCTTTCCTACCCAGGCTTTTGTAGATGAGGAAGGTCCAAGGAAGTTTGCCGATTCGACGTAGGCTTCCCTCAGAGCAAAAACAGCTTGGCTATCTTTGTTGCTCGTTAATTCGGAATTCACGGTTTCTCCATCGAGAGTGCTGTCTACTTTCGAATTGAACTCACTTGACTCCCAATCTCTCTGACCTTGGCTGCGAAAACCAAGACGAACATAAGCCTTAAAAGATGGATCGGTGAGCGAGCGACCCACGCGGTATTCTTCCGATAGTCCTAATTCCAAATAAGTATCACACTCGTTACCGAAACGATGTTTCTGTCCAATGCCACCTTCGCTGCCAACAGCCTTGTAACAAACTTGCTGACTGTCGCCTTTACTCACTCCAATACCTGAACGAAAATAACCATCATATTCAAGAGCATTTAAGGGGCCATTTAGAAAGAGACCAATAGTTATTAGGCTCAGCGTTAAATAAAACGTCTTATTTTTTAAAGTCATGATCAACCTTTTTACATAAATCTCAGTAAAATTTTAGTTAGGCCTGTAGTAAAACTCGCCACATAATCGACAATCAAGGCCTTCATGGCAAGCGAAAAATACTTGCTCTCAAGAGTAAATTGTGAGAGCTTTTGTGGCCTTGAAACCAAAAAATATTTTAATTGTGGACACAGGAAACCGGTTCTAGGCTCAGAATTTGTCTGATTCTATGTTTTACGCGAAAGGAAATGATTTATGAGACTTAATCTAAGATTGGCGAAGGTGTTTGTTACCTTTTTAGCTTTAAATAATTTTTGCTCGTTGACATTTGCAACTCCAACAGGTTCTTATCAAGCACCTAAAAGTGTTGAAAACATTGATTTACAACCCTGGCCGACTGCAGGTGATAAGCTATTTCCATCGCCCGAAAATTGGGCCGACGTCAGCGTTTATTCTGTTATGGTCGATCGTTTTTCTAACGGTGACAAAACAAATGATTGTGT
The DNA here is from genome assembly GCA_018060885.1 of Oligoflexales bacterium. Taxonomy (GTDB): domain Bacteria; phylum Bdellovibrionota_B; class Oligoflexia; order Oligoflexales; family JAGOVF01; genus JAGOVF01. The sequence continues at coordinate 39,355 of JAGOVF010000009.1, forward strand.
CAATCTCACAGAAATAAAAGGTCAGCCAGAAGATTTAATACACGGATGCCAAGCAGTGAATCCTTTTCATTTTCATGGCGGCGATTTGCGTGGTGTGATTAATCGCCTGGATTATGTTAAAAACATGGGATTTTCTGCGATTCTCCTCACACCTGTGACAAAAACCTATGGCCAATATCATGGCTACTCTCCTTATGATTTTTTAGATATCGACCCCAATTACGGAAGCTTTGAAGACTTCCGCGAACTCGTCGCAGAGGCGCATATGCGTGGCATATACGTGATTTTGGACTTTGTTATCAATCATACGGCTCCTGTTTGGCTCTACGAACACAGCAATCCTTATGAGCCGCCATTTGCTTGCCAACCATTTAATGAAGGCAGCCGCATTCCGGTGAAAGGTTGGATTGGCAACGATTTAGTTCCGAAAGAGTTTATGAATTTAGACGTATTTTCCCGCTGTGGTCGTATCGGAAATTTCGACGAGCCTTATCAATCAGAGAACGGTGATTTTTTAGTCTACCGTGACTTGGCGACGTGGAAGCCTGAAGTAGCTGACATTATGGTTAAAATCTTTAATTACTGGATTGCAAAAACCGACGTCGATGGCTTTCGTCTTGATGCGATTAAGCACGTAGATCGACGCTTTTTGACGAAATTGCTTCCGGAGGTTCGTGAATTTGCAAAAGCCAGTGGTAAGGAAAATCTTTATTTTGTTGGCGAGGCTGTCGCTAATGACTTCGGTTATTTAAATTATTGGCTCGGAAAAAATTTTAGCGCTGATGGCGTATTGACTGGCAAGTACATGGGACTCGATGGAGTTTATGACACAGTTTCTTATTATTCATCTATACGCTCTTTACGCTACACCGGAGAGCCATGGCTCTATCATGTAGAGAGCCTTGCATGGGTCGACCGCATGGCGGCACAAGTATTTGGTCAGCATGCTTTGCTAAATTTTCGTTACATCGATCTCTTAGATACACGCAGATTTCTTGATTACTTTGAAGAGTCTAAAAAATATTTGCACATGTCTTTGCCTTGGGTCTTTACATCAATGGGAATACCTTATCTGACCTACGGTACAGAGCAAGACATGTATGAAGTTAAAAAAGTAGAAGATCCAGAAACTGCAGAAGTGTTATGGAACGTAGATTGGCTTGATCCAGGTTTAGGAACTCGCGGTGATATGGTCGAGGGTGGTATATTTCGTGATCCGAAGAATCTCGAGCCAAGTGATTTATTTAGAGAAGACTATTCGACCTACTTACTCATTCAAAAACTCAATAAAGTGAGAAGCACTTTCCCTGCTTTGCGCCGTGGCTTGTATCAACAGCGCTATTTTGAGCCCCAAGGAACAGGTGTTTATGCATACAGCCGAGTCTTAGGTGGTGAAGAGGTGTTGATAGCGATGAACAACAACGCAGATGGGGATAAAGTCGTCAATTTTACCGGATCTCCGGTATTAAAAGGTCGAGAGTGGGTCGATGTTTTAGATCCGAACTTTAAGATCAAAACCACGATTGAAATGGGTTTAGAAAAATTTGAGCTGAGTGTTGGGCCGATTTCTAGTCGTATTTTGGTTCTGAAGGCAGATTATAAAAAATTAGAAAAATAATTATCAAAAGAGAATTCTAGCTAGAACCAGAAAATGATAGTTCTGGCTAGGAAACATAATGAAAATTAAATCTCAAATGATTGTTTTGCAGCAAGCTTAGTCGCATATATTTTATGCGCGCTATTTTTTCTCTCAAGATGAGGAATAAGGCTACTTGATATCTTTGCCATAGTTTCTGCATGATTTTGTTGTGGGCCGCTTGTAAAATTGAAAGAGTTTAAATCTGCGCCAATATTTAGCACCTGTAGCGTCTTGCCGCTTGATTTTTTGCAGCCCTGGATTTTTGTTTCTGTAGCATAGATATTTGCGCTTTCTTTAGACTGAAGGCGATAAGTTTTATGGCAAGACTGAGCATCTAAAAGCCGAACATTTTGGTTCTGAGCTTGAGATTTATTGGACAGAGTGGCAGTTCTATCAATCCACTGAGTCATATAGCTTAAAAATAAAATGATTTCTTCTTTCTGCATGGCAGACACTCTTTATCAGAAAAGTTTTAATGAAATTAAGCTAAAACTTAGGCAACTTTATTATTTAATAGAGAAAATTGCCAAGTTGATGGGTTTTGCCTTTAAGGTAGCATTTTAATACAAAGAAAATGTGCCAAACCTCAGAAAAACCACTTACACAGACTACGTCTATATAATTTTTTGCGCTCAAAAGCAAGCTGTAGCTTTATTTGCAGCACTTATTGGTTTAAACAGTGTTTAAAATGCATCCATTTCTGCTTTTAAAGCAGCCCAAGTCTTCCAGGTCTTAAGTAGCGAAGCCTCAGCACCGGTGTAGAGGGAGCCCGCTATAATAAGCTGCGAGAAATACTGATACTCTCCCAGGTCAGCAAAGGATTCTTTAACAATTACAGCTATTTCTTGCTGCAAAGCGACAAATTGACTTGTAAGCTGCTTTTTTGTCTCTGGGCTCATAGCTGATCCCTTTGGATTTTCTTGGTGGAGATTGTTTTGATTTGCGGGACTTAATCCGAGTTCTATTGCGAGCTTTTCAAGCTTTTCAAGCTTTAGGTAAAACTCTGGCAAAATTTTTGCTTTGTCTCTTAGAGCTGCCTCTAAGCTGGTTGATTTTTCATTTTGACAAATACGTCTGTCAATATTTTCAGAATTTTTAATCTCGTCTTCTTGCGAAACCTGCTCAATAAATGAGAGTTGTTCGAGAGTGCACTTGCTCATGCTTTGTAGAATGAGACTTTCGTTGAGTAAGGGCACAAGCTGCGCAGTTTGCCCTTGGGTGTTAAGCTCCAAAGGGTAGGAGGCAAGACGAAATTTTTGTCCCATTTGCATGAAGAATTGTTTATAGCGCATAGACCAGAAGAATAATCTAGCATTAGCTAGATGTGCCGTGCGTAATTCTGCTCGAGTCAAAAAAGATTCATTCAATGTCTTTTTAATTTTTTCTTTCAGCTCTGGATGTCTGATCGCAAAAAGCTGAGCTTCATAAAGTGATGCGCGGTAAATCGAAAACAGACTGCTTATGAGACCGTCTTCATTAAAAATGCCCGTGGGTAATAAAGCGAGATTATTTAAAAGCGTTTTCTGCTGCTGGAAATGTAATAAAGCGTCGTCGGAATTTTGTAGCACCCTCAAGGAATAGATTAAATAAAGTTTTAGAATTTTCTCGAGATTATTTTTAAAAGAACTTTCGTTTTCTAAAATAAATTTTTCGTCTTTTAGTAGTTTGCTTAAGTCTACGAGCTTCTTAATGGGAATTCTATTTTCTAGGATCCATTTTTGCAATAGCTCTGATTCCTCGGCTTCTAAATTTAAAGTTTCCGCTGCACTGGATACGAAAAATCTCTCTATAAAATGCAGCTCAGGAGCTATTTCTACACTTAAGATTAGTTGCACCAATTGTCGTACTGCAGAATCTGTTTCTGTTTTATTGAAAGTTAAGTTACGCAGGGAAACATCAAGATCAGAAAGATGTTTTGGATTGAAAATGTTTTCTTTAAAGTCACGACTGAGTTCAACATCTAAAACTAATTTATGCTCTGGATCTTTTTCAGCACTCTTGCTTACTTCTGGTTCTGGAGCATGCACACAAGCAGTTAAAAAGCAGAAAAGAAAACTAAAGATAGGTAGATAATCAGTAGTTTTTTTCCTAAAGCTTGAGCTTAAGCTACAGTAATTAATTTGCTCCAACTTTTAAAACCCCATTTTGATACGGCCCCGTAAATTGTTCTGCTTCTGGTGGCGTGATCCAATCAGTGAGCTCATTCTGAATGCCATTGAGAGCATATTTAAATTGATAGGTGCCAGGCAGCAAATCCATAGATCCTTGCCAAAGTCCTGATTTTGCGTTGTAAACCAAATTCAGAGCTCGGCTGAGATTAAAATTATTAAAATCACCCGCAACTTGTACCTTACGAATATCAGTGCGTGTAGCCTTATAGCTAAATGTTACTTTAATCGGCGCAAGTGGTCCGGAAGGATCCACGACTATATAATTATTGTTGTTATTTGTACCAGAACCATCATATGGAGCTAATTGAGCGGTCGGGTGGCTGACAAATTCTGACTTATTTATAAGATACTTATAGCGGTATTCACCAGGAAGCAGTCCGACTGTCAGCTCCCATTGACGTCTACGCTCATTGAAGTGAAGCGGATGGCTGTTTTCCTGCCAGCGATTAAACTCGCCAACAACATGGATGCTCTTAATAACTCCAGCGCTTATATCGGGATAGCTAATTTCAACAGGTAAAAGCGGAGCTCTTCCTTCGTTGTTGACGAAAAGCTTATGGTCAAAAGCGCCACCATATCCAGCAATGACGGGCTCATCACTATCCAAAACCCAGTCTTTATCATTTGTAACATAGCTATAGGAGTATTCTCCCGGCAGCAGTTCGACTTCAGCACTCCAGGCCCGTGATTTTTTGTCGTAACTTAAGGCGATTGGTTTCTCTTCCCAGGAAGTGAAGTCACCAACCAAGGTGACGCTTTCAAATAGACCATTTTTATCATCGTTAAATTCAAAAAGTATGCGTTGTTTTTTTGCCGTGCCAGAAAGTGTTATTATTGCAATATTAAAAGTCTCGCCATTTTCATTAGCAACGGCTTCTTGTGGATTAACGACGCGCTCACTATCGTCAATTAAGTACTGATAGAGATAATTACCTGGAGGTAGCAGCGTGGAAGCTTCCCAAATATCGTCGTCGCTGTTTAAAGTCATTTTTAAAGCTTTTTCGGGATCCCAATTGTTGAAATCTCCGATAAGCGCTACACTTTGCTGACCCGTAGCTGGAAAAGAAAAATTGACCCTGCTTGGTTCGATTCTGCCGTTTCCTGAAATGATTACATAGTTTTTATTTTTTTGTGCAGACTGGTATTCAATGTCGCTGAGTAATTCAATTTTATCGTTAATCAAAAATGAAAAATAATGAACGCCAGCAGGTAGTGAAGCAGTGTAGATCCACTCATTGTTTTCAATATCTAGCTTCATTGCTAGACGTGAGTCTTTTTCTAACGCGCTATAGTCAGGACGTAGCTCGACTTTTTTAAAACTTTTTTGGTGTTTTATACGAAGTTTAACTTCGCTGGTTTGGAAGCTGGCTTCTCTTACACTAAAAGGTGTGCGAGCAGTTACTTTAAATCCGCTAGAGTTCTGCCAAGAAAAAATGTCGGCTGACATCGCGGGAAGCTCAATTCGGAGAGTGTTTTCTGTAATGATTTTTGCATCGCTTTGCCCTAATTCTCCGCGCATAAGCTTTAAATAGGCTCTTTGATATAAAGTTTCTGGATTCTCATCCTGGAACATATCTGGCCGCAATGGAACCTCTAAAGAACTTTGAAATTTACCTGCATTGAGGGCAACAACCACCACTTCTTCTTCGTTTATTTTGGCAAACACGTAATGCAATTTGTCTTTATAAAGCTCAATAATGTCGCCAGAAAAAAGTGCTGGGTGATTTTTCCGCGCTAGCGATAGGCGAGATAAAAAAGAAACTAAATTTTCGTCGTTATCTTCATCAACTTTAGAAAAGTTCATCATCTGACGATTTAGATAGTCGGCATCACCGCCGCTTTGGGCTATTTCAGTACCTTGGTACATAAGAGGAATACCATTTAAGCTGCTAATAAAGGTCATAGCTAACTTTATGCGTTCCGCAGGACTATCTACTGCTAAGCTCGCAAAACGTTTCATGTCATGGTTGTCTAACATCAGGGCAGGAAATTCCTGATTTTTAAACGTGCTTTGGCTGCTTTCTATGGCGCTGGTGAGACTTGCAAGTGTTTCACGACCTTCGGCAAAAACACTACGGACTTTGCCCATAAGTGGAAAATCAAAAAGCGAATCAAATCCTAAATCTAGATAGCGTCCGATTTCTTTAGGTCGGAATTGAAAAACCTCACCTAAAAGCAGGAAGTTTTCTCCAGCAAATTCTTTGATGTCATTATTGTATTTTTGCCAATAGTTCTTTTCAATATGTCTAACGGTATCAAGTCTAAATCCATCGATGTTAAAGGTGCGAATCCAATATTTTGAAACATCTAACAAATAATCATACACGTGCGGATTTGATTGTTTAAAGTCTGGTAGACCATCGAATTCGAGCGTTTCAACCAGACTTTGTTTCTTCCAATCTTCATCTTTGATAGACGTAAAGTCGCTGGTGAAAGAGCGTGGATGAAACCAATTGTGGTAGCCTACATCACGCCAGTTATAAGAATCAGCAATAAAAGGATGGTCGGGACTTGCGTGGTTATTAATGATGTCGAGAATGACTTTCAGCCCAAGGTCATGGGCCTTTTCAACTAATTTTATTAAAGTTCCAGGACTACCAAAGTGATCTTCGACACCATAAAAATTACTTGGGTGATAGCCATGGTAAGGCCAATAACCTTTGTAGGGTTTACTGCTATTTTGGTAAACAGGCGAAAGCCAAATTGCTGTGGCTCCCAAATTTTTAATATATTCTAGTTTTTGATACACGCCTTCTAAGTCACCACCTTGATAAGTTTTAAGCGCGTCGAAATTTTTTAGACTTTCTTGAAAAGGTATATTTGAGTCACTGCCGCTTGCTTTATTATTGGTAGGGTCTCCATCATTAAAGCGGTCAATTAGTACAAAATAAACTAGCTCCTGGCGCCAATCGAAATTAGGCTTTTGAAGTTCAAGTCGTGAGCTAGCTATTGATAGAGTTGGTTTTGGGCCAAGAGGATTAGAATTCGGTCCAAGTCCTTCGTCGATGCAAGAAACAAAAAACAGCGTGAGGCAGGCCAAAAACAATACTTTTTTAATGCTTTTCATCGAAGTCGTTTCCCCTCTATCTTTTTGTATGACTCAATCTATTAGTTTGACTCATGCTATTTGTTTGGCTCATGGCTGCCATAATAAAGCAGCTTTAAAGCCCCAATATTTGTGCGATTATCTATACCACCTTCGCCACCACGGCCGCGGTAACTCGCAAAATGCTGCAAATAGCTCATATTCATATGGTCGCGCAATACAAACTGGTAAATTTTGTCAGATTCTAAATAAATCGGGGCCAAAGTCGAATGCTCCCAGGTGGTATAATGGATCAAGTGAGGCATCACTAGTGCCTGAGTCGAAAGTACTTCTTTTTTATTTTGTAAAATTATATCGACGAATTTTGTCGTTGCGGTGATGCCAGTGCTAATGGGTCCCATATTGTTATAAAGCGCTTGGATAAAGTACCACCCGGATTGCGGAACCTTCACTTCTGATAAAGTGAGAGACTGATTTTTTGTTCCCCAGTTTGCATATAAGGATCTCCCGCCTTCATTCGAAACAGGGTGTTGGTCGCTGCTTGTCAGTTGAGAGTTGCCCGCATGCCACTCTTGAATGC
>JAGOVF010000237.1 GCA_018060885.1 Oligoflexales bacterium
GAATGCTACGACCATTCATCGCTTGCTACAGTGGTCTCCAGAATCTGGCGCTTTTATTAAGAATGAAACAAATCGACTTGAGTTTGACGTAGTTATTGTTGATGAAACTTCCATGATGGACATAACCCTGGCCAGTGCACTTTTTCAGGCAATTGCGAGCACCACCCAAGTTATACTCATCGGTGATATATACCAACTGCCAGCAGTCGGGCCTGGCAATGTGCTGCGTGACCTAATACAATCAAGCAAAATTAAGACTTTTGAACTTAACAAGATATTTAGGCAGGCTGCGAGTTCGAATATTATTCTCACTGCTCATAAAATTAATCGAGGAGAAAATCCAGAATTTCGCCAAGAAGATACGAGTGACTGCATTTTCATTGAAACTAAAGATACCGAAGACTTTAAATCTAGATTATTTGAACTCATAACAAATACCTTACCAAAAAAATTTAATATTGATCCAAAAAGCGAAGTTCAATTACTTTCTCCTATGAAAAAAGGTGATTTTGGCACTCAGGTTCTCAATCTAGAACTTCAGACATGGCTCAACCCAAATAACAATAAAAATGGCATAAGTCGCAATGCCTATAAATTTTTTACAGGCGACAAAGTCATTCAATGTAGCAATAATTATGAACTGAATGTTTTTAACGGCGATATTGGATTTATTTTAAATATCGATCAAAAAGCAAATGAAGCGACTATTTTATTTGGTGAACGCGAGATTATTTTCAATAGCGACCAATTGAGCGATCTGCAACTTGCCTACGCCATTACAATACATAAGTCCCAAGGCAGTGAATTCCCGATAGTTATCATTCCAATCGCTCTATCTCATTATGTCATGTTGCAACGCAATCTTATCTATACCGCCTTAACACGAGCTCGGCGCTACGCAATTTTTATCGGGCAAAAAAAGGCCCTTCATATGGCAGTTGGAAATAACCGCAGCCAAAAGCGGCAGACTCGGCTCTCAGAGCGATTGTTACAAGCGGAGCGAATTCCAGCGGAGTGTATACAAGAAGAATGGCAATCGCCACCTGAGGATCCGTCTTGATGTTGCGGGTAAAAAATATTCTACCCCTTTTAGCCATTTTTCTGACCTGGGTTCTGGCTGCGACAATTCTCCCTGTAACGCAAGATGAGGCCTATTATTTTGCCTGGGCCTCGCGTTTGGATTTTGGTTATTTTGACCACCCACCTCTCGTTGCGCTCTACTCTATATTTTCGCAATTGTCTGACAATATTTTAGTCCAACGATTAGGTGGGCTCTTTCTTGCTTTCGCAACAGGATACATCCTATTTAACATAGCCAAACAGTTCTATGGCTCTACTTCTTTTTTTGCTGAAGCTAAACTATCAGTTTTTATTTGTTTTACAACATTAGCAGGTCTGGCTCTGGGATTTCTTGTTACTCCAGATTCAGGTCTAATGTTTTTTTGGGCTTTAGCTCTGCATGAAGCTCATCAAGCTTTGACAAAGAGCCCAAAACGCTGGGTCACCTGCGGTCTAGCTGTGGGCTTAGGTCTTCAATCAAAATATACCATGATGATAATCGGGCCAATTCTTTTAATGGGCTTGATTTTTGACAATAGAAAACAGCTCAGATCTCCCTGGCCCTACCTAGGTGGGCTTATTGCGCTAGGAATATTTTCACCCAATCTTTATTGGAACCATAATCACAATTGGCTGACATTTAAATTTCAACTCCGCCACGGTCTAAATATAGAGCAACATCAACTCATCGATCAACAATTTCCGACCTCGTCACATATAGAGCCATTAAATGTCCCAGCGGATCTTTATGCAAAAATGAGTTCATTTATTGAAAAACAAGAACTCCAAAATCAATCACAAAGCCAACAAGTCGGACTCAGTGCGCCTGAAATTTCAAAAAAAAACCCACTGAAACGCATGATAGAATTTCTCGGCTCACAATTGAGCTTAATTGGACTGCATCTTCTCGCATTTTTGGTGGTAGCCTACGAAGGTTTTAGAAGAAAAAAGTCTCCCGCTAATATGACATCTTTTAATCGGTCAAAAAAAACGCCCACTCTCCTCGTAAGTGCATTTTATTTTCCACTATTCGTATTCACCTTCATTTCATTCTTCTCGAAAGTAGAAGCGAATTGGGCGGCGATGATTTTTATTGCTGGCGCAGCCATTGCGCCGCAGTATATTCCAAAAAATCGTCATAAATTGTTTTATTTCTGTGGTGGACTTCATATTTTAATAGTCTTAGCACTTATGGTGCACGCACGCGCGCCATTTTTACCAATTTTGCCGCATAAAGATCGCTTTTTAAAAGAAACGTCTGGGTACAAAGAGCTCACAAAGTTTGTCTCTGAAAAAGCTATTTCGGTTTATGCTGAATCTTATCAGATCAAAGCGATGCTCAACTACTATCAGCCCAAATTGCCTGTAATGCAATGGGCCGGTCTAACACGTCAGTCAGATTTTACTCGCTTTGATAAATTTAATGGCAAAACACCATTTTTGTTAATTGTGCATAACAAGCTGCCACCAGAAATATCAGATCACTCTGTAGAAATGATAGAACAAGTGCGGGTGTGCGCTGACCTTAAAGTGGAAATTTTACAAATGAATGAAAAGGCAGCAATTGAAAGCTCCTGCTTGGAAGTCATACAAATTTGGTATGTCATCACCTATAAGCCGCGATAGATATCTTGATTTTTTCCGTTAAAAGGCTCTTGAATCAAACCTGCATCAGATAGGTACTTTTTGATGGCATGGCGAGTATATCGAATGTTGTATGATTTCAAAATATGATAGAGAGCCAACATCACTTCATCGGCACCTTTGTAGCGGCTCCCCGGCTTATAAGCGAGCATTTTTTTCAGCACCTTCCTCAATTTATAGGTCATCAATAAATCTTTAAATCGGATTGCACCAAAATTAATATTTCTCATGTTTTCTAATACAATATGCCGATCCTTATTCGGCGCTATCGGCTTCTGTCCAGTCAGCAATTCGAATAGTAATATTCCCGCACAATATATATCGCTTTGAGAACTCACCGACACTTCCTGCAAATGCTCTGGAGCATGGTACCCAGGAGTTCCAATTAAATAATTTTTATACGTATCTATGTTTTCAATACCAGATAGTCCAAAATCTGCAACATAGACTCGACCATCGATGTCGATCATATAATTGGCCGATGACAAATCAGCATGAATAATATCGTGCAAATGCAAATGGTCAATACCCTGCATTACGTCCATAATTATAGATACTGCAACTAAGGGTGGAACTTTTTTAACTTTTTTTAAAAAACGATATCCACTCCAGCCTTCAATATATTGAGTAACAACATAAT
>JAGOVF010000101.1 GCA_018060885.1 Oligoflexales bacterium
CGATAAAACAGGTTGGGTGCTATGTTTTCTCTTCGGCAAATCGCGGCAGTGTTGCCAGCTCTCTCGGCTTCGAGAATCAATTTTGCAATCATTTCTGGACTGCGACGAACACGGATTTTCTTTTGAGATATTTCGTTTGCTTTTGTCATAGTGGCATCCTTTTAACATAAATTGACCTCCTTTGGGAGGCTGGAGCCAGAGCAGATAATTAATTCAAATAGTTACAAGTGAATTGACACATGATCCTATCTTAAATTTAGGCTGGTTTTGTGTCAAACGAGCGCGGACTACACAATTGCAATATATGATGCCACAAAAAACCAAAATGATGGAACACCTTTTATTAATGCATCAGAGTATATATTTCATAATGATGCTTTCACCTATCGTCAAGAATTAGCAAATTCAGATGGAAACCTTAACGCATATGATTTAGCAGAAACCATTTCCTATGTAATTACAGATAACCCTCCGGACGCTGAGCTTAGATTAAAAGCAAGTGATGGTTCATTATCCTCTACAAATGAACTTTCTGCTCAGGTAGACCGACTATTAAATAGTGACGAAGGAAAAACGTTTCTTTCTAGGCTAATTATTTCGTATTTTGAATTGGAAAATTTGCAATCGACAGAACTGCCTGAAGAACTACTCGAAATTTATGGAAATCAAATATTTAAAGATATGCTAACAGAAATTGAAAAATTCAGCGATTATATATTTCAATCAGAAAATCCATCATTGACTGAACTCATCAATTCTAGGCAAACTTTTGTTAATAAGAATCTTGCAAAAATTTATGAGATAACGGGAGCAAAGAACAATACGTTTATTCAAAAAATGTTAGATGGCTCACAACGGTCAGGTTTGTTTACGAGAGCTGGTTTTATTAGCAATTTTTCTGAAGGGCCAAAGACTAGTATTTTTAGACGAGGAGCAGCGCTTCGTGAAAAACTACTGTGTCAGCCACTTCAGACACCTCCCGACAATGTTCCTCCATTGCCTGAATTAGAAGAAAACTCTTTATCAAATCGTGAGATTGTCGAAATTCATACTAACGTAAATGTCGTTTGTAAAAGCTGCCACGAAACTATAAATGATTTAGGATTTGCTTACGGTAGCTATGATGATCTTGGTGTTAAAAAAGCAGCTTCCTATTTCGGTTCAGATAGTGGCTTCATGAAGTTTACCCAAGATTTAAATGGAGAATTCACAAATGCAATTGATCTAAATAATAAGTTCGCGGGTAGTACACATGTATCCGACTGTTTCTCCTTAATACTGTTTAGTCAAAGTTATGCAAAAGAGCCTGATTCTACCAATATGTGCGAGATTAAAAACTTTTCTTTAAAATTTCAGCAAGATAAAAACTTCAAAAATTTAATAAAAAATATTTTGACATCTAGCTATTTCAATTCAAGAAGGTAATATCATGAATTCTAAAATTTTTTCTAGACGATCTTTTTCAAAATCACTCTGCACAAGCACATTGTCACCATGGTTGCTTCAACAATTTCTACTTTCAAAAAAGTTGTTTGCTCAACAAGGGCAAATAGCTGCAAAAAGAATAATTTTTGTGATTTCACCTACAGGGATTTATCCGACTAATTGGGCACTTAACTCAAATCCAAGCGAAGCAAACTTAGCAAATCATTCACAACTTTCTCCGCTAAAAAGTCATTTTGCCAATTTGGGTTTTGTTTATGGTCTTGATAATCAATGTAGAGCACCAAATAAGCACAAACAAGGTCCACTTACATTGCTCACAAGTGCTGATGCAAAGAGCGTTGGTAAGAGTTACACAGCTGGGGGAATATCAATCGATCAATTAATTGCTAACGAAAATTTTAATCCTGCTGTTCAAAGATTTAAGTCTATTAATTTAAGTGTTGCTATCCCTGATGATATGAAAAAAGCCAACGAATCAAGATATTCATTTGCTGCTCCAGGTGAATTTGTGGATCCATACTATACCCCCTTGTCAGCTCTTAACGCAATATTTGGCGGAGGCTGAGGCGGAGGCGGAGGCGGAGGCGGAGGCGGAGGCGGAGGCGGAGGCGGAGGCGGAGGCGGAGGCTGAGGCGGAGGCGGAGGCGGAGGCTGAGGCGGAGGCGGAGGTTTTTGTTCGTCTCTAGCTGAATGTGATGAACAGAAATTTATTTTAGATAAATTAATTGCTGATTTAAATATAAAACGCAGTGCCTTAAATAGTGAGCAACTAGCAATACTCAATAGCCATTTGGAACTTCTCCAAGAAAAAAGAAGGTATCTTATTCCCAGAAACGTTGATTTAACATGTGAAGATCCAAATATACCAAGTTCTGTTGATGAATTTGACTTAACAGCATCTTCAACTCATATGATTGATCTTATAGTCCACGCAATGCGTTGTGATTTGACTTGTACAGGTCTGATAGCTCTTTGTGAAGAAGGATCCGGCCATAATTTCAAAAGTATTTTAGGATCCGGATTCGGAGCCCATCATGGCCACACTCATGGTCAAAAACTAAATAATCCAAACGATAAAGATTCGATATGTATGCAAAAAATTGTAGAATATTACGCTGGAAGAATAAATTATCTAATCAATAGATTAAAATCAACACCTGATCCATCGGGAAGTGGCACACTTTTTGATAATACCATAGTTGTTTGGACCAGCACCTTAAGTGATGGAAGCGGCCATAAAACTGACAACATGCCAATGGTCTATGCCAGTGGTTCGTCTGCAATTAAAACTCAAAAGATATTCAACTACACGGGTGCATCTCATGGCCGCTTTTTAATAACTTTGGCTAAGGCTATGGGCATAAATATTAATAGTTTTGGCATAAGCACGGGAGCATTTAGCGATATATTAGCGTAATATTTTCTAGCTATTTTATTATTATCAAATCATCACTGATGGACTAAATGGTTTATTTTTTTTTGAGCTATAGTGGGTGATCGTTCTTTTACCAAAAGCTTTGATGAAGTCTATCAACAAAAAAAGAGGACTTAAAAGTCCTCTTCATTAATACCTAGCGCTAAGAAAAATTATTTTGTTTCGTTTGCAGCGGGTGCAGTTTCTGTAGCAGGTGCAGTTTCTGCAGCAGGAGCAGCTTCTGTAGCTGGAGCAGTTTCTAAAGCAGGAGCAGCTTCTGTAGCAGTTTTATTTGCTATTTGTCCATCGCAGCTAAATCCTGCAGCTGAGAGATTTGCCATTATTTTTTCTTTGACTTCTGTGCAATAGGCGGCATCATTCACTGCCCATGCGACTTCGTTTGATTCGCTAAATTTCGCATAAACAACACTGCATAACTTGCCTTCTGGTTTAGTGATGCTAATGACTCTTTTGTCTTCGCCAGAGCTGCAATTAACTTCTTCTAAGCTTACATCCGAAGATTTTGTTGCTTCTTGAGCAGGTGCCTTGACGGCAGCTGGATCAACAGCAGGTTCTTCAGTAGCAGCTGGTGCAGCCTCTGCTTCTGGTGCGGCAGCTTCTTGAGTAGGGGTTGTTTCGATTGATGACTCTTCAGCATTTTCAGCTCCAGAGCAAGAAATTAAGGCCAAAACAGCAGTCATCGAGATCATAAAACGCAGTAACATAAATAGCTCCTTGAAAAAGTTTTCACCGACACACGTACATTTGTGTGTGCAATTATTAAACCGAATTTAAGGTTTTGAAAAGAGGACTTTTAATTAGTTTTTGAAATTGAAAGGTGAAGAGCTTGGCGGCATTTTTAGATCATGGGTTTTATTAATTATTTAAGTAGCTTAGAAGATATTTGTGGTGTTGTTGCATAAATCAATATCTAGGCAGCAAAGGCTGTTGAGCTAAGTGTTATTCTATATTTTGAATGATTTAGGCATCCCAAGGTGGGTCATTTTATTTAAAATCTTTGCGCCAATTCTTACTTCTGTTTGATGATTTACTAATTTTTTTGAATGTAGGCGATCGCCATTTATTGGAGACGTGTTTATTTTGGTGTATAAAAGAGATCTATAAATATTTACTTGGTTAAGACATGTCTATAAGACGCTTAATATCTATATTCTGTACAATCCTCTTGTTTTCAACTCAAACAGGTCTTCAGGAAATGCTTCACCTATTTTTTGAAGGTGAATCCTTAGCACATAAGTTCTGTCTTGAACATGATCGAGTAGAGCATACAAATTCTTCTCACGCATCAAATGCGAAAAACAATCCCACGGTCGCTTCTGGCGATATTACTACAATTGAAGTCGCTGATTTTCATGTCGAAGAATCAACAGATCATAATCTTTGTATTCAATTTCAGACTCGATGCCAGACACATGAAACTGAGTTGGTTTATAATTTAAGATCTGGTGTTCCTTTAGTAGAAGATAAAATATTCCACTTATTTGAAAAAAGCCCACAGAAGTCAGTATCAATTTATTTGTTAAGTCCTTCTTGCTCTCCACCACTAATAAATTTAATTAGTTAAATTTATTTCATAATCAACAGCGTGAAAGTCTGAAGTGCGAACCTGAAGGCAGGTTTAAATCTCTTTATTTTTAATTTTTTTAAAAGGAGAAAATAAATGAAGATTTTCTTATTTATAGCATTTTTAAATTTCCTTATAAGCTGTTCTGGAAATAGCTCAAAAAATGGCAATTTACCAAGATTTAATAATTTGGCCTTTAATGAGATAGATTCCACAAATCTCACTGTGACAGAGAGTGCTATATTAGGTTCTGGAAGTATCGGTTTAGAGCAGCCTCTTGGTGAGACAAGTTCAGAGACTAAAATCGTTACGTCTTTCTACCTTGAGGATGAGGGGAGTATAACTTTTCATACCTATGCTGACAAAAAGCTCGAGAATGGACTCGATATTGTTTTTACACGTGAAGGTTCTGCGCTGGAAACTAAATTTGTTCTTGCTGGTGTCGAAAAAGTTTTCGCTTTTGAACACGATGAAGAAGGTGATATCTATGCAGGCGAATCGATTGACTTAAAATTCGATGTACATAACAGCGAAAGTCCAGCCCACGTAGTATTTTGGCAAGCAACTGCAGATGAAGATGTATCGACAGATAACTTGATCTTTAATAGCGAGGATACAGAAGAAGGTGACAATCAAGCTCCGGGATCTGGGGCCGGAACTTATCTTGGTATTACATTTGATCAGGCTAGCATGTCTAACCTCGCTATAGCAGCAGCGACAGAAGAAAATGAAATTGGTGAAGCTCATGAGCATGAATAGCGCCATTTTTAAGAATCGAAGCAGTAAGGGTATAGGTTTATTTACCAACTCTAAACTTAGACCTTTTTCTATAATTTTAGTTGTTGCCTTTCTCTTTGTGGTCTTTATAGGCAAAGGCAGCCCTTTATGCGCCGCTGAAGGCAGCGGACTGCAAACTTCTGTGGCGGTAGATATTGTAGCTGATACTGCTCTCGGAGAAAACAGCGCTGCATCCGACAAAGCTATAGTAAGAGGCGCAGAGGTGATGTTCTATGGTCCCATTGACCACCTGTTTGACGGATACTTAAGCTTAGCGGCACACCCAGAAGGTGGGGCAAGCCTATTTGAAGTTCATGAAGCTTATATTGCCTCGTCGAAACTCTTGCCGCGCTCTCGATTTCGTTTTGGGCAGTTTTTTCTCGGGATTGGGCGCCTCAATCAAATCCATCAACATGATTGGCCCTTTATTTCTGCCCCAGCCATCCATAAGGAAGTTTTTCAAAACGAAGAAGGTGCTCTTGATTCTGGTTTTGAATATTCACTACTTCTTCCCGTGCCGTTCTATCTCGACTTGAGTCTTGGAGCGACGAATGGCTTTACCTATGGGCATAGCCATGATGCCGGGGAAAAGCCTAAACAGCCAAACTTCTATGCACATTTGAAATCTTTTTTTGATGTCGGAGAATTTGGAATACAGCCAGCCTTTAGTTATCTTGAGCGCAAAGACGCAGAAGAAACTAAAACACAACTTTTAGGTTTTAATCTAACGGCTAAAAAGCGCGAGGGAAAAGTACTGAAATTCTTGCTCGAATCTGAGCTGTGGCAAAAAATTGAGAAGCAGACAGAAGCAGCAGAAGCGACAAAAATTTTTGGTGCCTATATTTATCCACAGTACGGATTTAATAGTCAATATTCTTTTGGTTTGCGGACAGACTATTTCAGCGTGCAAAGCCTAAAAACCTTTTCGCAAAAAAAGGCAGACAATCATCGCATTGCGCTAGTGCCGACTTTTGCATTTAAGGCCAGTGAATTTTCTACAGTTCGCCTTGCCTATACTTGGGAAGAACATAAGAAAAATCCAGAATCAACGAGCTACAATAGACTCGTTGAACTTCAAACAACATTTATCATAGGAGCACATCCTGCACATGAATTTTAAAATACGAAGTTTTTTTACAAGCTATGCAATGATGTCGAATTTGTTTTTATTGTTTTTTTTACCATCACAGTCATTTGCAGCGAAGATTAAACTCATAAGCTCATCTCCTGATTTAGCTTGGGTTGCAAGCAAAATCGGAGGGCAGCAGGTCGAAGTTCAATCTTTACTCAGTGGGCGAGAAGACCCGCATTATGTCGATGCTTTGCCGAGTTTTATTCGACAAGTGAGTGAAGCAGATATCGTCTGTATTGTTGGACTCGACTTGGAAGTAGGTTGGATACCAAAGGTTTTATCAAAGTCTGGCAATGCGGCGGTTCAACCCGGCGGCAAAGGATACTGTGAGACTGGGAAGTCTGTAGATGTTATTGAACGCCCTGAAGGCAAAATCGATCGTTCTCAAGGTGATATGCATGCTGATGGAAACCCGCATTTTTGGCTGGGCCCAAAAGCGATGGGCGAGGCAGGGAAATCTATATTAACGACTCTTATGAATGTAGATCCTGTGCATGGAAACGTTTATAAACAAAACTTTGAAGACTTTCAGAAAGAATTGGCTCAGCTTAAAACAGAAATTAATACTATGTTAAAACCACTACAAGGAAGCAAAGCACCAATCGTGGCGCAGTATCACAAGGAGTTTAGCTATTTTTTTCATGAGTTTGATATCAGCTCTCTAGGCTCCATCGAAGAAAAGCCAGGAGTCCCGCCTTCAGCTGGACATATTGCCAAATTCTCGCTTACAGCAAAATCAAAAGGGGTAAAAATCGCACTCGCAAAACCAAATGACCCTGATGCAGTGTTGCGTCGGTTTGCCGAACTCTCAGGGGCGCGAGTCGTGAGGCTTTCGCCTTCTTTGATTGTCGGCGAGATAAGTAGTTATCAAGAACTGTTGCGCTCTATAGCAAAACAACTAATATCGATACAAACTATAAAAGAAGAGAAAAAAGGAAGCTAGTTTGGAAGCTTTGTTAGAGCTGCGTGATTTAAGTTTTGGGATCAGGGCTGGAAAAGTTTTGATCTCAAAACTGTCGCTCGAACTTGCGCCGAGATCTGTTATCTTTGTCCGTGGACCTAATGGCCTAGGGAAGTCAACACTGCTCAAGGTTTTGGCAGATCCTTCAGCTTTCTACTGTCAAGGTGATATTTTATATAGTCCCGTGCTTAAAAGTCGCCCTGTCTATATTCCGCAAAACTATGATACTAATCTGCATATACCACTTAGCCTTGGTGATATTATTAGTGCCGGCTGCCATGGCAGATCCATTGAAGATCTGAATTTATATGGGCTTCTGACTGAAAAAGATTTAAGGCTAGCTTGGCAAACAGCCAGTGGTGGCGAAAAACAAAAGACAGTTATTGTAAGACTTTTAAATCAAAGTCGGCAAATTCTGCTATTAGATGAGCCGACCAATCACCTTGATCAGCATTCAAGAGAATTACTGTGGCGGGCCTTAGACGACTATCTCGGAGATAAAGCTGCGCAGCGATCAGCACTTATTGTTCTCCATGGTGAAGATTCGACTGTTTTAAGAAAATTAGAAACATTCACCGTGGATCTAAATCAATATAGAGTCATTATTTAACGAGTGACTGTTTTGGGGACTTGTACTTGTGTTTGTTCAAATTCTAAATCTGTATTTAGTCGCAATTGTTTGTGCGGCTTTTGCTAGCCTTGCCGTATCTTGGCGCGGCATCCATATTGTAAGTCGAAATAAATCACTGCAAGTTCTTTGTATTGCACAAGGCGCGATTTCAGGGGCTTTACTTGCGTTATTATTAAAAGACATATGGGAAATCGAAGGGAACTTTGAACTCGTTTTACTAGGAATTTCGAGTTCTTTTATCTGTGGTATTGCGATCGGCTATTTTGTTGAAAATCTGGGTAAGTCCTTTGTCGCAGAAAAGCCGCATTTACTCTTTTGTGTGTTCATACTACTTATAGTTGCGAATAATCTAATTTCTTCAATTTTTCCTCAGCTCGAAACACATATGAGTCAAATGTTTTTTGGCGATCTTGCGACTCTTTCAGATTCAGAAGCGTTGGTAGCGATTTTTATTTTTGCTCCACTGTCGTTTATCGGATTTAGGCGACGCTATCTTGATACAGATCTAAGTTTTTCAACCGTTGTGCTTAATAATGTAAAGAATAATACTTCACTTTTTGATATTGCGCTCATCACTTATAGTGTGCAATCTTTTGGATTTCTATTTACGCTCGGGATGATATTAATCCCAACAACCTTAGCTCGAGTTCGATTTGTTGCGGGCCTTAATCGACACTATTTTGTTACAGCAGTTGGTGCCTCGGTGGGGACTCTCATTGGCTTTGTTCTGTCATTAATTAGCGGAAATTTGCCGACAGTACCTATGATTCTGTTGACAGCGTGCTTGACTACATTGGTCTTTTCCAGGTTCTTTCCTAATATTCAAGGTTTCAAAAAATAGGACTTTGGGCCTAGTCTATTAAAATCCTCTTTTACGTGTATAATTATTGAAAAAACAATTGTGAACTACCGCGAGGCAGCTCAAATGCTAAGAGTGATTGTCGAAACCTTTACTAAATTAATTTCATATTCAGCTATACTTGCGTTTCTTTTTTGTTTTCTAATTCATGCAAAAAAGAAATGAACGTTGCAGAATTTAATCGCGAAAATATTGCATCAAATCAAGATAAAAAAAACTTGGAAATAGAATCAGAGCTGCTCAGCGGAAAAAGTCATAACGTCAGCAATCCTATTATTGTATTTGATGTTAGCCATTATAAAGCAGGTGAAGCAGATTTTGATAAATACGACAGAATGCTGGCTCTGGTTGTGCTTCAAGGCCTAGTAAATAGATCACATCCTCGACTCTTCTTATCTTTCTTCAGTAATCGAGTAGGCTCCCAAGGAGATCCAGAAGGCGGGTCGATAATCAACTATGATTTATTGTGGCTGGAGCGAATCTGCGGCAATCTTTCTTTCCAAGATTCCACCTGCAGATCTAAATACACGACGATGGATGGACGCAAGGTGGTTTTTCTAAATGCAAAAAGCACTAGTTTGAAAACTCTCTTGAGCACTTATTTTCTGAGTCTTATAAAAGGATTTATTGTTTGGGACAAAAGAGTGAGAGCCACTTCGAATGCAGCAATTACTTTGTCGGGATTGTATGATGCTTTGCCTATTAGAAGTCAGAGTGTATTAGCGCAAGATCTTTTGACTTTGAATTTACCTATTATTGAGAATCTCTATACAAGAAACTTTACGAACACTCAGGTCATCCCTGAGCTTTCGGGCCATATTTCGACAGGCAGCTCTAAGGCTAATGTCTATTATTGGCTTTTGCATAAGTATGGCGATCAAGATATATTTTCAAATACACCAAAATACAATGGCGATTATGTTGGCAATTACCTAGATAGCTTTGCGGCTGATTTTCCTAAGAGAAGTTTCTATACAAATAATTTAAGTCATTTAGATTTAATAGTAAAAAAGAAGGGAGTTGTTTTTGACCTAAGCCCAATGACTTCATTTTTAATTTGTGATGCAACGGTAGGAGCTCCCTACAATTCAGATGCTCTCATGATTCACAGAATTTTAAATAAATCGAATATTCGCAATTCAAAAATCAAATATTTTTATGGCCGTACTCCCTGGAATTATAAATATTCTTCTTATAGTAATTGCAAACAGGGAGAAGATTCATCAATGCCACCTTCTTGGCATTTGGAACATGAAATGGTAAATCTCTATTCTCAATACAATTTTGTAAGTGTAGCAACAGATGCAGAGTCGGGCTGCTGTGATAAGTTTATTGGCACCTATGCAAATGCGTCATTTTACGAACATTTGAAGTCGCAGAACACGTTTCGCAATTTAGCGCTTCCGCCTAATTTTTCAGAAAATAACATAGTTAAAAATTCAAAGTCGCTAACAGATAAAATTAAACATCATATTTTGTTTGTATTGTCTGACTATGATTCTCCTGCTTGGACTTGGTATATGTTAACAAACAAAGGTATATGGGGAGATCCAAATAGGGGAAACATCCCTTTAGCATGGGGGATAAATTCGTCGATTTTTGATCAACAGCCATATTTAGCTGACTATATTTTGCAAACCAGAAGTAATAAAGATTTTATAGTAACTCAGCAAGGACTCGGATATTTCAATGTGGACAATATAACTAACAAAGCAGATCTAATAGCGCAGTCAAGAAACTCAATGACACGTTATAATTTAAATCATTTAGCCACATACTTTATTACAAATTCAATTACAGGCGAGGTAGGGATTACCCCTACTGGACTAAACACATTAAAAGCTATTGCGCCTTTGGGAGTTGGAAAGTCCGATAGCAATGATGCAAGCCAAAATGACGTTTTTATTGTTGGCGAAACTCCTTTTGTCACGATGCCTTTTTATATTCACTATTCGCAAACAGTTCCAGATATGAAAAATTGGTTTTTTAAATCCATTTCCTCTCTCACACATTACCCCGATGGACCAAACCTTATTCTTGTACGAGCTGTGAACGTGTCACCGACAAAACTGATTAATTTAGTAACAGAACTTAATAAAAACGACAAAAATTACGAATATCAAGCTGTCGATCCGATTAGTTTTTTTAAAATGGCGCACACTCCAACAGTTTGTCGTCCTAGCGATTTAAATCAGGGGAAACCCTATTCGTGTAATCTTAAATATAATTATGTCTGTCGACATCAGACTTCTCTATGCACTATCGATGCCTATGCTCGCTTGAAATTGAATAATAAAGTCCGAGAGATTTTTATTGCTAAAGGAAGATATTTCGAATTTTCAGATGGCCAAATTATGAGGGATATGTCGCTATCCGAATCACCTTTAGTCCAGGGATGTGGAACCTGTAACTTTACTACTATAGATAGTTTAACTTATGTAGAAAGTAACAGATGGCTTTCGTTAACAGGTGATGGTCGCTATTTTAATTATGCCGTCAGTGACAATTTCGGATTCTTGCAATTGAGTATTACGAGCTCAGTAGATAGCTTAAATAAGGTTCAACGTTACGCAAAAGGTCCCTGTCATGCTAATTATACAAAAGGTGATGTCTGCAAATTTGAATCTCGATCGGTTGTTGATTTAGTCATTGAAGGCAAAAATAGTAAGGTGGAATCGATCAATGCTTATGGGCGTTATTGGAACTTTAATAATACTGCGGGTGGCCAATATCTTGGTGAAGAGATTAACGGGGTCTATATTGGAAAAGAGACGAATGCAGTCGACCGCTATAAAATTGGTCCATGTAGACGTTCCTTAGTGGATGGGCTATGCAAATTTTTTGCCCGAGAGTCACAAATTCATACTGGAAACAATAAACATGAAACAGTTTTTGTACCAGGATACTATTACAACTATATAAACGGAAATATTAGCAATCAGGATTTTTAATGGTTTATTTGTAAGCCAAGATAGCGATTAATTATCTAATTTTTGATTTTCCAAAATTGTGGATTTGAGATCAATAAGACTTTGGTCGAGTTTTTTGACAACAACCTTAATGCCTGTCATGGTGGCAGAATGCCTCTCATTTTCAATGTGTTCTAAATTGCAAAAGTCTTTAAGGTCTTTTGATATTTTGTCGATAAAGCTTATGCTATTCGCATCTAACTTAAGATTTTTTTTTAGATTTTGTAGCTGTATGGCCATGTTGTCGTAAAAAGCATTGGTGCGTAATTTAGCTTTAGATAGATCTGCGTTTGTCATGCCACTAAGATCGTCATAGTTGTCTTTTAACTCACTAAAAATCTTTTCGATAAATTGTAATTCCAAGTGCAGTTTTGCGTTTGCCGATCTCAGTCTTTGTGACAAAGACACCGCTAGTTGCTTAAAAATTTGCGCTGCTTCGAAGGGCTGGTCTCTTAGAAACTCATCAAATTTTCTGCGGGTAATTAACAAAAGTTCTGTCGAATCTTGCTCGGCAGTAACTGTAGCTGATCCAGGAAGGTTTTCGAGAAAACTCATTTCGCCAAAACAGTCATGTGGATGTAGGTAGTTTATTGCCTGTGTGCCGTTGCCTGGATAGACTCCAACGC
>JAGOVF010000102.1 GCA_018060885.1 Oligoflexales bacterium
GTGTAGAAACTAGTTCGAGCGCTTGTTTTATTCTTGTTTCAGCCATACCTTCAGGATTTTTTTTGCTTAGGCTTGCGAGAGTACGAGCTGCGATTTCTTGTGTGACCATAAGGGCACTCGATTTGAACAGTTTTGCCCCTCGGGTCAGAAAGGATTGTGGTACGGCTTTTGGTTTTTTCATTTTTTTTCCTCTCATAAGAACTACACTATAGTTTTTGCTTGAGTATTAGTCTTTGAGAAGTTTAATTAAGCTTTGAAGAAAGCAAACCTTTTGTGAGTTTATGGCCGAAGAAAAACAGATAGTTATAAATCCGAATAGATTTAATCCGTCCACTTTGCAGAATATTGCTCGGGAACATGTTTTATCGGAATTAAGTAAGAATCCTGACCAAGTCATTGACGCAGAAAGCGTTGATTCCTATACAGCGTTGCTTCTAAAGCAAATACAAATGCTGGAACATCTGATTGTGTTTGATCCAAAATCAGAAGCTATTTCAATCGTTGCGCGCGCACTTATTAAATAGATTTTATTGCCGCAAACATTCCTGCCAAGTCAATTCTGGGTAATTTTCTGACTCGCGCAATTGACGGCAAGAAGTATGGATTCTCCAATTGCTTACCACTTTACAGGCATCAATATCCTGTTGAGTCGGTATCCAATATTGGAGCACTATCATATAATAGCCTGCATTTTTTACTTCGCTACATCCAACAAGTTTCACCTTATCGGTTCTATTTTGTTCGCCTATAGGACTACCGCTAATGCCGATGTAGTCTTGTTGAATTTTTAAGGCGTCTTCCCAGTTGCAATCAAATTTTCCATCAGAAGGCAGCTTAAAATCTTTTTCAGTTTTTGTAAAAACTTCGGCAATTTTAAATTGATCAACGGCAGGTATGGTGCTACATCCCTCGATATTGAAATCGTAAAGTAGATTTTGATCGACGCATTTTTGAATGTAGTCTGGCCAGGGGAATTCAACGAAGTCATGATCTTTACTATCTAGAGCACAGCCTTCAATTTTTGTAATATCGACTGAATCTGGATCTATTTCACCATTGGGCAATCTTTTGCTAACTGCTGGGATTTTGAAGTCGTTTACTGGGGCTTTAACCTTGCTCGTCGCGTCACCAACACCAGTGTTTTTACTAACTTCATTTACATCATATTCTCTACTTGCTCCACTTGGATCTGCGGGGCGGCTCACAAAAGCGTCTTTGTTGGAGCTGTTGTTACAGCTAACAATTCCACATAGAGCAAAAGCTCCAGAAAGATACACAACGCACACTTTAGTAGACTTAATCATGTTGACCTCTGTTTGATCATTTTTTTTCTTATCGGGAATTTTTCTAGCCAACATTAATTTATTTATAAAAATTTAATAAATTTAATATGTTGTAAGAGCATAATCTTTTCTAGAGAGATCGCATTTGTGTAGCTATTTGTATAGTTACTTGTATAAAAAGATGGTTTATCCAAACACAATATAAGAAATTTTTAAGGAGCTTGTACTTCTTTTGTCCTATCGCTAGACTTTGTACATTGATTTTTAATAACAGGAGATAATTATGATCGTGAGCAAATTTTTTAAAAGTGGTTTTGTTTTTGCGGGTTTGGTTTTAGGACAGTTAGCTTTTGGTGCGAGTCTCGGACTTGATCTTTCAAAAAGCAAATTGAACTGGGAAGGTAAAAAAGTTTCTGGGGCACATGATGGCGAAGTGAAAATTAAATCTGGATCAGTTGAATTTGACGGCAAGACCCCTAAGGCAGGCAATATTGTTATTGATTTAACAACTATTACCAATAGCGATCTTAAGGATGCGGCTTACAATAAAAAATTAGTTGATCACTTGAAATCGGATGATTTTTTTAATGTATCAAAGTTTCCTGAAGCTACAGTGAAAATCAATAAAATCGAGCCAATAAAAGACAAAGCTGACGAATATAAAGTTACTGCGGATTTAACTGTAAAAGGCAAAACAAATCCGATTGAATTTCCGGCGACCATAAAACCAGTTGGCACTGCTTACCAAGCGACTGCTGAACTAAAAATTGATCGGACAAAGTGGGATATTAAATACAATTCGGGCAAATTTTTTGATATCAAAAAACTGGGCGATAAAATGATCAACGATGAAATCAGCTTTAAACTCGATATGTATACCCAAGCTACTAAAGCTACAATGTAATAAGAAAATAGCTAGAAGTTAAGCGAGCGAAAACCAGGCAGGGGGCGTAATCAAAGTGGATTTATTAACTACAAATACACAGTACAAAGCATCAACGCATCCCTGCCGGATAGTTCTCACAGGTGGCCCGGGAGGCGGTAAAACTACAGCTGCTGATCTCTTTCGTCGAGAAATTGGTGATAGGGTTGTTATTGTGCCGGAAGCTGCGACACTGTTATTTTCAGGTGGTTTTCCACGAGTGATAGAAGTGCATGCCGTCCGCTCCCTCCAACAAGCAATTTTTCATGTTCAAAGAAATCTAGAAGATGTTCAATCTTTTAGTTACCAAGATCGGATTTTATTGTGCGATCGTGGGACCGTAGATGGCGCAGCATATTGGCCTGCAGGAAACGGCAATTTTTTTGAAAGTGTCGGGACTACCATTGAAGCAGAGCTTTCACGTTATGATGCGGTGATTTATTTTGAGAGCGCCGCAGTGGGGGGGATCCAAATCGAAGGTGGAAATCCTGCGAGAATAGAGTCTCTTAAAGAGGCGGTTCAGCTCGACATGAAACTTAGAGAACTTTGGTCAAAGCATAAAAATTTCGAATTTATTCCTCACCAAGCTTCATTCCTTCAGAAAATAAGCTTTGCGCTTGATGCAATGAAAAGAATCATAGTTAAGGTAAATGGCCGTTCGCATGAAAAGCCTCTATTGACTTGACGATGAGATCATCCATCCAGTGGAGTCCGGCGGAACTTTTTCGTGATAAAAAGCCCAGATGCCCGCCCCTTTTTGTGAACACTATCCTTCTGTTGTTAGTTTCATTTAATCTTAAATAATCCCTAGTATCTATCATTGGATCATCTGCCGCTGCTAAAATGAGGCTTGGCAAATCTATGCGTTCGATCAAAGGCAAACTACTCGCTTTTGCATAATAGTCGAAAGCATCTTTAAACCCACTAAATGGCGCGGTATAATTTTCGTCAAATTCAAAAACAGACTTAATTTTCTTAAGGTTGATATTAGGGAGGTGTTTATAGAAGCGATGTGTTTCTATCACATGTTGTTTTAGCAATGATACAAAGAAGCAGTCATATATTCTTTGTTTAGGTTTACTGAGAACTTCAACACTAGCCAGTAAGTTTATTGGTGAGCTGACTGCTATTAGTGAGTCGAGTGTTCCTAACAGATTCGAACCTATTTCTCCGCAAAGTTTTAAACAAATATTTCCACCTAAAGAGAATCCAACAAGTGTAGTTTTAGAATTTGGCATAAGTTTAGAAAAATATTCTATTGCAGCTTTTACATCTTCACTTCGACCACTGTGATAAGGTTGTGCGGCGAGCCCTCGCCCGACACCGCAGCCACGTAAATTAAGCCGTATAGTATTAAAACCCAAACTTAGTAGCCTACGGCTAATTCTTATTAAATATGCCGACTCACTACTGCCAGCTAATCCATGTACAAATAGGACGTTGCGATTTTTTTTAAGGTTGTTTAAAGACTCATTTAGAATTCCAATGATTTTATCACCGTCACCTAGGTCTATAGTATGGCTAGAGCTTGAGTATTCATTGAGCGCATTTTGCGGGAGTAAGAATGCTGCTAGGGTTTGTAAGTGACCATTGTTTAAAAAAGGATAAGTTTGAAATTCTGAAGCGAGGAGCTTTTCAAGAGTGTCTTTGCCTACTAAAGTCATATATTTTCGACATTTTTATACTGCGCTTGATTTATTTGATCAGCATATAGATTTGAAAGTCTTTGTTTTTGTAGATTCACTTCTGTTTTTGTCCAGTTTAAAAATTCCGCCATTCTTTGTAAAAGACCTTCGATTTGTGCAAAGTTAAGATTTCTCATTTGATAAAACAAATTAGTTCGACGCATTAACCAGTCTTCAGGGTTTATTACCATTTCATGTTGAAGAGAAAAATCTAATTCTTCGTATATATGCGGAAAGTGCTCAAATATCGTAGTTCTGCTGGATTTTTTTTGTAGAATATAGTCCGTTTCAGAGCCGTAATTATGGTAGAGGTGCAATTCATTTGCAATTGGCGGGTCTTTTTTTTCGGAAAAGTTTTGCTTAAATTCCTGCAAAGAGCAGGACCCAATTAAAGTGGGTTGCGTCTCTTCGTCACTTACATGCTTAAAAGAGCTTGTATTTTTTCTTATAAAGCTCAGTAGGTCAAAAGCCATCGTGCGATGGGTCGTCAGCTTTCCGCCGCTAATAATAAAAAATCCTGGCTCCTCTTGCCAAATCGAATGTTCTCGAGAAAGCTTATAACTGCTCTTTGCTTGATGGGTGGCAGTTTCTATAAGCGGCCGAATTCCTGCCCATGAAGAAATTATATCTGTTGTTTGTAGATTTTGCGCTGGAAAGTTGTGGCGCAGAGCTTGGAGTACATAGTCGATGTCTTTCGCGGTGACTGCAATATCATCGAGCGAACCAGAGTATTCATCATCTGTAGTACCCGCAAAAACAAAATTTTCATCCCAGGGTCGAACAAACATCAGCCTTTTGTCGCTTGGTGCGGTGATTGCGACAGTATGGGTTAGAGGTAATTTTTTGCGATCAAAAACCAGGTGTATGCCCTTTGAGGGTTTAATTTTGTGCTCTTGAGTTGTTGAGTTTTTGTTTATCATTTCACCAGTCCAAGCGCCGACAGCACTGACTAGCAATCGACATTCAACAGAGGTGGTAGAACCAGTAGAATTATCTTTTAGTTGTAGCTGAAATAAATCGTTTTCTCTTTTGAACTTTTTTAATTCGAGGTAGTTGATAACATCTGCGCCTTTTTCATGGGCAGTTCTTATTGTCGCCAAAGTTAAACGGCTGTCATTTGTGGCGCAGTCATAAAATAGACCTGAACCAATTAAGTTTTTCTTCAAAATCTGAGGAGCCAGTGCAAGTGTCTGGGCAGTGTTGAGCATTTCGTGAGGTTTTAAGTTGCGACCAAAAGTCAGTAAATCATAAAGAGTTAGGCCGGCTTTGAGTTTCCAAAAACCAGGAGGGCTGTTTTTGTAGAGCGGAAATACTATTGGTTCAGGATAGACTAAATGTTCTGCTGTTTGCGTTAGAATTTTTCGATCTGTTAACGCCTCATGAACTAAACCAAATTGAAGCATCTCTAGATAGCGCAATCCACCGTGTACAAGTTTTGTCGACTTGCTCGAAGTGCCGCTGGCAAAATCTCCTTTATCAAACAAAAGAACCTTGTAACCAGCAATAGCAGCGTGCAAAGCAATTGCAGCGCCCGTGATGCCAGCTCCGATAATTGCCATATCATATTTTTGCTTTGGCAGCTGCTTAAGCGATTGAGCTCGGGTAAATGCCGAGAACTCTTTTGGTGGTCTTGAATTAAGCAAGGCTAGAATTCCATATTCTTTAATAAATATAGTATATTATACGCCATGCAACCTGCTTTGCATAAATCTTATTTTTTGATTATAACTTTGGCTCTTGTTACTCAGACAAAAAAGGAGAATTTTCTTGTCAAAAATCAGCAAATTCAATGTGACTTGGGAAGAGTCGGACAGTGATTTTAGTGATGACTTTGCAGTAGAGAAGAAGTCCGAAGTTACTGATTTTGAGGCTCTGTTAGGACAGGAAGATGTTGCGAAAGAACAGCGTTTGTCTGTTGGTAGTAAAGTCACAGCAATTATTTCGTCTATATCTGAAACTAGCGATGACGTTATTGTTGAGCTAGGAATTAAATCCACGGCGATTATTGCAAAAAACGAATTGAGTAACGCAGACGGTGTTTTGATAAATAAAGTTGGCGATGAGATAGAAGCTTTTATTGTCTCTAGAAAACAAGGTGAGATACTTTTAAGTAAAAGTCTTTCGCAAAGCGCAGCTGCAGCCGATGATTTAAAAAATGCATTTATGAACCAAATACCTATTAAAGGTCGCGTTGCGGCTGAAAATAAAGGTGGATTTGATATTCAAATTTTCGGCAAGAGCGCTTTTTGTCCTGTTTCGCAAATTGATTTGCACTTTGTTGAAAATAAAAATGAATACATTGGAAAAGAGTTTTTATTTATTGTGACAAAATTCGAGGGCCCAAGAAATATTGTTGTATCGCGGTCTGCATTGCTCGTAAAAGAACTTGAATCCAAAATAGAAGATCTTAAACAGCATTTAAAAGATGAGAGCATACTTAGCGCTGAAGTTGTTGATCTAAAGCCTTTTGGGATCATTGTGAGAGCTGCTGGTGTTGAAGGTTTAGTGCACATATCTGAACTCAGCCATGGACGCGTCGAATTGCCGTCTGATTTATTCAAAAAAGGCGATAAAACTTTTGTTAAGGTGCTTAAAATTGACGAAGAAAAAGGTCGCCCAAAGATATCTTTTAGTATTAAAAAAGCGGGAGTTGACCCTTGGGACCGCATTAGTGACTTGTTCAAAGTTGGAGAAAAATATGAAGGGCGTGTCGCGCGTCTAGAAAATTTCGGCGCCTTTGTTGAGCTGACTCCTGGAATAGACGGCCTTATTCATGTTTCTGAAATGGTCTGGGAACGCAGAGTTAAACACCCAAGCGATATACTAGCCCTCGGTGATCGCGTTAGTTGCATAATAAAATCAATCGATCCTATGAAAAAACAAGTCGCACTTTCACTTAAAGATATTAAAGACGATCCGTGGTTCGAGGTGACGAAAAAATTTAATCCTCAAGATGTTGTCAAAGGCCAAGTTGAACGGCTTAAGGACTTTGGAGCTATTATCAGGCTAGATGGTGGCATCACAGGCATGCTTCCTGTGAGCGTTATGAAAAGAGCTGAAGGCGAAAGTTACCGTAAGCGTTTTTCTCCGCCACAAGAAGTTGAAGTTAAAATTGTGAATCTAGATGTCGAGAATAAAAAAGTTTTGCTCACGCTGCCGAACATTGTTGAAGAAGATAGTTCTGATCAAAGTGATTATATTGCCTACCAAAAGGCACAAAATGACAGCGCAGCTGAGTCTATTGCTCAAGCAAAAGAAAACTCATCGGCTAGTGTCGGGAATTTTGGGGCTATATTACAAGCGAAGCTTAACAAAAATAATTTATAGTTTTTCGGCTTTTATTTTTTGAATAATAGCAGAAGTGGACAATCCCTCGACAAGAGGGATTCTGCGAACTTCTCCGCCAGACTTTTGTACGCTGTCTGAACCTATTATTTTATCAAGACTCCAATCTGCTCCTTTAACCAAAACATCTGGTTTTATTTTGTCTATAAGAGCAGCGGGAGTATCTTCATCAAAAGAAATTACAAAATCAACGCAGGCAAGTGCGGCTAATAGCTGTAAACGCTCAGATAGCTGAACAATTGGTCTGCTAGGTCCTTTGAGTCGCTTAATCGATGTATCGCTGTTCACGCCAATTATTAATATATCACCGCAAGCAGAGGCATTTTCGAGGTAGGAGATATGCCCCGCGTGTAAAATATCAAAACATCCATTGGTAAAAACAATTTTTTTCCCGGAACTTCGTAGGGTGGCAAGATTGGTTTCAAGAGCGCTTTTATCGAGAATTTTATCTTTGCTTGTGACCTTTTTAGTATCTTGAACATGTCTGCTTCTATAAAGGGCTTTTTGGAGTTCGTCGAGAGTAATGGCTTTTACGCCCCACTTTTCAACGACGACGCCAGCTGCCATATTGGCCAGCTTTACAGCGAATGCATTGTCTGTATCAGCTGCCAGTGCCAGAGCCATAATTGCAACGACGGTATCACCAGCTCCTGCAACATCAAAAACTTCTCGCGCGACTGTGGGCTGTTCGATGATTTTGCCTTTAATGGGATCTTTTTCTTTACTTGAGTGAGGAACGAGGACCATGCCGCGCGCACCTAAAGTGACTAACACATCTTCTAATGCGAATTTTTCTTGTAAGGATCGCCCCAAATACTCACCGCTCCAGCTCGAAGTAGAGCTAATTCCGAGAGCTTCAACAGCTTCTTTGAAATTTGGAGTTATGAGACTCGCGCCGGAATATTTACTAAAATCAGAGCCTTTAGGGTCTACGATTGTTTTAACGCCTTTTTGCTTTGCGTAGCTAAATATTTCCTTTAAAAGCTCTTTCGGCAAAGTTCCCTTTGCATAGTCGCTTATTAAAATAAGGTCAAATTCCTGCTGTTTTAAAAGCTGCAAAATTTGTTTCTGTTCTGCGGCATTAATCGGTGACCGATCTTCGCGATCAATGCGTAACAATTGTTGATGATCGCTGGATACGCGGCATTTGCTGATAGTCGGTCGCTGCTGGCTGATTAAAATATTGCTCGTAATGATGCTGTCAGCTGTAAGTATTTCCAACAATTGGCGTCCTGCTTCATCATTTCCAGAAACCCCAAACAGCAGTGGCTCACCTCCTGCGAGTTTAATGTTGCGCGCGACATTTGCTGCACCGCCCGCTGTGCGGTGGACTGATTTAACAAGGTGAATTGGAACAGGAGCTTCTGGCGAAATTCTAGAGACTTCGCCTTCTAAATATTCGTCGATAATGATGTCGCCGATAATTGCTATACGACATTTTTGATATGACTTATTGCTAGAAATATTATTCAACCAAGGCAAGGTCATTTCTTCGAGTTCTAACTTAGTACTACTCAATTGTGTGTCCTTCTTATCTGAGGGCATCCTGGGCCTTTGAGACGGTCGGCCCGACATAGTTTATAACTCGATCCCAGAGTTTTTCAATAGTTGCTTCTGCTATTAACATTGTTCTGTGATTTGGATGCAAAAAACCTTCATTTGAACAATGGTCGAGAAATTTCAGAAGATCATCGTAATATCCTGCAGTGTTCAAAATGGCAACGGGTTTATTGTGAATTGCTAGCTGCGCCCATGTTATAATTTCAAAGGTTTCGTCGAGGGTGCCATAACCGCCAGGTAGACTCATAAAAAAATCTGATAGCTCGTAAATTCTGTTCTTACGTTGATGCATATTCTCAACAATGATCAATTCGCTGAGTCCTTGGTGAGCGACTTCTGCTTCTACTAAGCTGCGAGGGATCACGCCGATAGCGTTCTGCCCACGCTGTAAAAAACGATCTGCGGCAATGCCCATCAAACCTACTTTTCCACCGCCAAAAACTAAGTCGAGTTTTTGGTCCGCTAAAAAATCACAGGCTTTGAGGGCGGCGCTTTCGTATTTGTTTGAAAGGCCCTTTTTTGAACCGCAGAAAATACAGACTCTTTTCATATTTATTCCAATGCTAAAAATTAAGCGCTCAAAAACTGGTTGTTTTTAAAGTATTTCGACCAAAAAATCTCTTCATAATCTTTCGATACTGAGTTTTTATATTCCTTTGTTGCACGAAGATTGGTCGACAAGGATTCTACTTTCTGCAAGTCACGAACTAAATTTAAATTCGAAAATCGCTGCAAAAGTTCTATGCGCCAAAATACAGGGATCCATGAGCAGTCTGTGATGCCTATCTTGTTGCTAGAAAAATAAAGTGTGTCGTCACATATAGCGTCGTTTAGTGCCAGCAATCCATTGTAGACAGAAGTCGTATGCTGAGAAACATCTTGTGTACCTTGACTTGTAAGCAGCTGTTCCAAAGGAAAGTAGAGATTTGTAGCGGCAATACTCCAAGCTCGTTGCAGGGATCGAAGTATAAGATCATCGCTATAAAGTTTTGGCTGAAAGCTCTCTTCGAGAAATTCGATAATTGCGGTGGATTCGAAAATCATTTCTTTTTTTGGAGTGATCAGTAAAGGGACTTTCCCCGTCGGAGAAATTTTAAGAAACCAGTCAGGCTTGTTTTTTAAGTCGATATATTCAAGTTCGAAATGTAAAGATTTTGCGACTAAAACCGCAGTCACGCGATGGGCAAAGGGGCAGATTTTATTACTTATCAAGCGCACAGAAAAAACCTCTTAGAATTCTGTATTTCCAAAAAGCATAAGATCCAATTTTTAATTTTTGGATTCAGCTTAACGAAAAGACTGATGAATTTTTATTGGTAGTGAAGCTAACATTAGCCGGACAGTGAGGGCAATAATTAAATTCATGTCCTAATAAATTTAAATAAGTTAATATATTTAGTAGTTTAAATTTTGAACTATTTTAATTCTATCGAGGTTTTCAATGCAGAAAATAAGCTCCTTTGTGAAGCTTTGCGCGTTTGTAATTGTATTAATTTATTCAATTCCCATTGAACTTTGTTTGGCCTACCAAACACAAACAGCAGAAATGAATTACAACGAGGAAGAGTTCATCGAAAATGAAAATGAGTGCGAGCGTTGCGAGAAAAAAAATGCGCTCGATCTGCAATTGTTTGGTTTTGGGCCCGGTGTTGGGGCGGCGGCGCTTTATTTTGTGCATCATTATGAAGAAATGCGTTCTTTTGAAGTCGGAGCAGGTCTAAGTAATTTTGGGCACGTTGTAGTTTTTAATCAGGTTTATAGTTTGATTGATGAAGTCGGCCTAGCTTCCAGTATTGGCGCGAGTTATACGGGTGGGCTACCGCAAGAGGAATCGACCGCAAAATTAGGCGATGGGGTTTGGTTGCATGCAAATTTTTCGATTCGACATCAGGCAAATAATGGATTTAGGTATATTTTCGAATTGGGGATGAGTGTTTCTGTTATCACGGAAATTTTTCGCAAAAACGGAGCTTTTAACTCGAATGAGCCACTTAAGCAGCGTTATGATTACACAAAAATCGAGCCTTTCGACGCGATCATAAATATTACTTTAGTTCGAGCCGGATACGCTTTTTAGCTAGAAATAGGCTAATTTCAAGTCTTTCCAACCGGAAATATTAGGTAACAATCTATAATCTAATGATTTTTTAACAAGATATTGACATTTCTATATGCCCAGATACTATGCTTTCAACTATCAGCACGACATATATTTGGGCGTCATTAGAAGGGACTTGGGTTGCAATGACCAATGATAAACTGCAAGAGTGCTTGCGCGATTTAATCAATCGATGGCTTGAGGCTAAAGAGACGCGAAACATTAGTTTTCTCTCTCACAGGACTCAATTGTCGCAGCAAAAGCTCTATCGGCTCAATAGAGGCGATAAGGTCGATTTAGATCTTATTGAGCTTATGAAATTATTGAATGTGGTAGCGGATACAAAGATTTCTAGAGAAATTTACCAGGAGTTTTTTCCCGACGAGCTGAAGGTAGCTTTAGGCACTCTCCAAGATATAAGTGAAAAAAGCGAAAAAACAGAGTTTGACGACCTTTATTTTCAGTATTTATCAAAAGATCCGGCTTACTACACAGCGCTTGCCTTATGCTGGTTGCCAGAAGGCGCAAGCTTAGGGCAAATAGCTGAAATGATAGGACCAAAGGCAAAACTTCTAATTGAAGAGCTTTGTAACGTTGAGCTCATTGAAGAGTTAAGTTCCGGTAAGTATAGAATTAAGCAAGATGCGACGCGCATTTCGACGGATCGTGATATGGCTCTCGCATGTACGATTCGAGGTGCTCAGGCTTTAAAAACATCAAGTCAAAAGTTTATGGCATTTACTTATTGTAATGGTATAAGTCGCTCTGCTTTGGTGCAAATTAGTGACATTGTTCTTAGAGCTAAAAAAGAAATGTCTGACGTACTTTTAAATGAAAAAAACTATGGAGACATCCCTTTTGTCATTAATTTTTCAGCCGGGGATCTTGTTTCGAAGTCTAAATAAAGGTAGAACTACATAAGTTTAAATATGAGGGGTCTAAAATGAAGCAGCTTGTAATTTCAATCTTGTTTTTTGCACTTTTGTCGCAAACAGGTTTGTCTGGCGGAAGTTTTATTGGCGGGGGATCCATACTCAAGAAATTTGATAGCTATATTGAAGAATCCGGTTCAGACTTGTTGAACTCTAAATATGCAGTAGTTTCTGATGCTCTTTTTATTGAAATGATGGCGCTTATTCCAGAAAAAGAAAGTCTTTTAAAAGAAGCAGAAGCTGAATCTTACCAAACAATGATCGATTCGTTGTCAATATTTAGGGGTATTCCAGTTCTTAAAGCACACACTTTGTTAGGAAGTAAGTATTCTGAAGTCGGTTTCACTTTTTATGTAATTGCAGATAGTTCTTTCAAGAAGCTTGAAGGTAGTGAAGAAGAGTTTTTAAATGGCCTTTTTAATTATCAATGTGCTGAAACTAATTAGTTTACACGTTGTGAATTTTCTCTATATTTTAAGCCTATTTTCACCATAAAAAAAATCACAGTAAAATATTATCACAGTAAAAAACAAAACGGGGCT
>JAGOVF010000010.1 GCA_018060885.1 Oligoflexales bacterium
TAAATAGAAATTCGCCGCTATACCGCCAAAATATAATGACAGAACTAATGGCAAAAGAAGCAGAGAATACAAAAATATAGCCCGACGAGTTTTTTCATCTCCATATACTACGGGATACATAGGAATTCCTGCTGCTTCATAATCTTTTTTATATTTCAAAGCTAAGGCCCAAAAATGTGGTGGCGTCCAAAAGAAAATAAGTGCGAACAAAACCCAAGCTGGCCATTCTAAGGTTCCTGTAACAGCCGCCCAACCAATCAAAGGTCCAACCGCACCTGCTGCGCCGCCAATAACGATGTTTTGTGGCGTGCGTGGTTTTAAAATGAGCGTGTATATCACCACGTAGAAAAAAATCCCGCCTAGAGCGATGCTCGCTGATAGGTTATTTACAAAAATAGCTAATACACCGAAAGAGGCTAGGGCCATGGCACTCGCGAGTATAAAAGCCACAGGCTTTGAAACGCGGCCACTTGCCACTGGACGAAGGCGAGTTCTAGCCATGAGACGATCCAGATCGCTTTCTACCAAGTGATTAAAAATACTAGCTGAAGCTGCCGCAAAATAAGTGCCTAGTAAAGTCGCTACAACTAATAACGAAGTGATAGTTGCATTTGAAGGTAAAAACAAAGTTGGAATGGTGGTCACAACAACCAACAAAACTATAGTAGGCTTAGTCAATTGATAATACGCCGCCAATTGTTTAAAAAAGCTCAGCGACGCTGATTTTTTCGATGGATTGATATGATCAGCCACTTCGTTTGCGTTTATTGGCTTGCTTTGTGTATTCACTCAACTTCCTTCAATTCTCAGATAAAAATACGACCACACTGCAAATATGTAAATTAGTAGGGCATTGGCCAGGTGTAAGGAAGACAATAGGGGAGGCAAGCGATAGACTACATTTGCAACTCCTAACAAAATTTGCAAAGCCATTAGAGTTGGAATTAATTTAATCGACAAACTAACCACTAATGGCAATTTTCGTTTTCTTAATATGAAGAATAAACCAACCGAAGCTATGAGCAATAAATAAGCTAAAAAGCGATGAAAGACTTGAACCGACACGAGAAAACTAAGATCAGGAATCCATTTTCCCATGCAAAGTGGAAAATCTGGACAAATTAAACCTGCATTATTGCTACTTACCATGCCACCGAGGGTCATTTGTGCAAAAACAAGTATCGCAAAAACCCCTAAAACTGACGTCGCCATTTTCGAATCACGTAAGCTCAATACTTCTTTTTTATTCGCAGAAAAGTCGAGTGCTGTCACATTTTTTATCATGTGCTGTGCTTTAGCTAGCATCCATAACAAGACTGATAAAAACAAAATCGCATTCACTAAATGCAAAGAAACGACTTTGGCATTTAATAATTTAAGAACAGTTAGACCACCCAATATAACTTGAGCCGCTAAGAGTCCAAAGCTCACTATAAACTGCTTAAGAAATACTTTACGTAGCAAAGGACTTGTAAAAACTTGCCACAAGAAATAGACAAAAGAGACAGTAAGCAGCCCCGCCAGCAATCGATGAAACCATTCGAGAAAAATTTGGTAGTCAAAATAGGGTACGAGCTGTCCATAACACATGGGCCAATCAGGACAAGCTAGTCCTGAATCTGTTGATCTAACCAAAGAGCCCAAAGCCATTATAAAAAAAGAAAATCCGCAAATAGCAGCAAGCGAAGTGCGAAATCTCTGCAACTTTTTAAATGATATTGAATTTAAGGACAGCTCTTCCAAGATTTCACCATTTCAGCTTAAAATCTGGAGGCGAGCAGGAAAATAAAAAAGCCTTTTTTATTTAATCCAACTTACTCAAAAGTATTGGTCCAGCCCAACCAAATCGGTAAGAAGGCGCACAGGAAAAACAGGACAGGAAAACCTATCATAATGGCAATCATCGAAAGCCAAGCAATAGATTCATTTTTTTGCTGCTCTGGGGTCGTGCTGATTAAATCAAGATCTTGCGAACCGGCCATTATCCAACTCCCTACCAAAAAACAATTCAATTAAGTAGCATGTTTAAAACGAATTAAAAAGAAATTTTCTAAATTCAACGTCTATGCTATAAGCCATGCAACATTTTGTAAATATTATAATAATCCATAGTTAGTGCCTTTATTTTGTGCCCCGATAATGGTGGGTTCTGTCAATTTTACGATTTCACCTGCCTATTTTGTCAACATATGGTCCTAGAGACTCTATACTTTATGTTGATTTTACAAGGGTAATTTCGATTCATTTGTGGAATATAAATTGCATAGTAACTTCGCAATCTATCGCTAAGAATAAAAATTTCTAGCCATTGAAGCACATACAGTTAAACCTAATTCTCGGAGAGCTGCAGATGCTAATCAATTTCATGAGTTATATAAGCATAACGGCGATGATGCTATTATACATATCCTGCTCAAATGACAAAAGAAACGACAGACAAGCAAGTCCTCCCCCAAATTTGCTGCAGGGAGAAGCGCCAAATAAAATTCTTTCTGATGAAGACTCAGCCAAACAAAAACAAATTCAAGAACAAGAAGAAAAGAACGATGTCATACTTGCCGATGAACTTTGGCCCAAAATGTCGGATTGGGAAAAAAGAGCGTGGATTGCAAAAGCAGCCCGCTCGCTTAGATATCAAAAACCTCTGGGTCCGGGGGAGCTTGATCAAGCTTGGTTAAGCAAAAGTCGCATCGAGATCATCGATATATTTATGAATGATGCCCGCTTCGCCGACACTGTTTTAGATTTTAATCTCTACTTTTTGGGTTTTAAAAGCACAAGCCTCATAGACAAGTTTTTTTCAGAGAACCAGTATTCTGACCTCGTCCTTGAAAATAAACCCGCCATTAAAGGCGCACTAGCTCTCGTTAAGAACAAAAATTATTTTGAATTTTTTGTTCCCGCACAATCAATTTATGTGAATAATTTAGAAAAAGTTTACAATAAAATAACTCTTCCAAATAGCATAGATACTATCAGTTCTGAAATAAGCGACAAAAATGAAGCACTAAAACACCGGCAAAAATACATCAACTTAGCACTAAGTGAGCATGACACCATTACCAAATACGTAAAAACCGCCAGTATCGCGTCCAACCAAGATTTAGATTTGTTATGCAACACAGTTACAGACGCCAATGAAGCTATTTTTGAAAATCTATTTAATGCTGGCCTTCCTTTTAATTTAATATCTTCCTTAGATACATTTGGATATACTGATCTTCAGATTGCCTGTTTTATAGATAAAAGTTTGCTAGATCTTAAAAAAGCAACAAAAAGTCTGGAAAAGTCGCGCGATTTTTTTGCTGCACTTTTAAAAATCATTGCAGAGCCGAGATTCGAACACAAAAAAATAACGCAACTTAGTGACCTAAAAGAAATCAATTTAAGTGACTATGGCATTCAGTCGTCATCAAACGCTGAATACTTCGGTGAGCATTTTTGGCGACAACTTCCAAACTCTTCGACTAACCAAAATCGCAAACGAGCAGCGTATATTCTAAAAACTTATTTCTGTGATGATCTAACGCCTATCAATATCATCCAACCTGATTCACACAGCGAAAATAAGCATGCCAGTGACGCAGGCTGTGCAGCCTGCCACTATAAGCTCGATCCCATGGCGGGTTTTTTTCGTTTTCGAGGTTTCCAAGGTTTCAATTTTGAAAATGAACCTTCATTTGTTTTTGACGATTTGAGCGCTCTCAAAGGCACAGAAGTTGCAAAATATCACGATAACTGGCGAGATACATCTAACCCCAACAAATGGAATATTGGCTATATTAGATCGGCGAAAGAAAGCTCCATCAACACTTATGGCGAAAATCTGGCAGATCTAAATAATATCATTCTGAATGCGCCAGAGGTTCGTCAATGTCTGACCCAAAGAATGGCCGAATATTTCCTGGGAAAAAACCAAAGCTTCGATGGAGAATGGCTGAATTATTTAAGTAAAAGCTTTCATATAGCCGCAAAAAGCTCCGACAAAAGTTACAGTTCTAAGGCATTTAAAAACAATGTCAAAAGACTCCT
The DNA here is from genome assembly GCA_018060885.1 of Oligoflexales bacterium. Lineage (GTDB taxonomy): Bacteria > Bdellovibrionota_B > Oligoflexia > Oligoflexales > JAGOVF01 > JAGOVF01. The sequence continues at coordinate 4,033 of JAGOVF010000010.1, forward strand.
TCTAAGCCGTGCATTTACTCAAGCAGACCCTGAAGCAGCGCAATGCTATGATCAGGCACCAGGCCAGAAAAAAAGCTCTTTGCCATGTGAAGTCTCATTCATTATTAAAAACAATTGCGTGAGCTGTCATACAGGCAAAGGAGCTTCGGGTCGCCTTGATCTCTCAAGCTGGATTAAAGACAGCAGTGGTTCAGAAAATTTTATTCACCTAGATCGCATTGGCAAGGCGATAGACAAAAAACAGACTTTACAGTCGATGCTTAACCGGCTTTCTACAAACGACGAAAACATCCAAATGCCCTTAAATAAGCATATGGATGCTGTAGAGCGCGCCAATTTATTTAAATGGCTAAATCAAGAACTCGAAAAAATATCACAATAAAAGGATGCTATCATGATAATTAGAAGACCAATCTTGCAATACTTAACTGTTAGCAGTTTGTTATTTATGCTATTAAGCTGCAATTCGTCGAATGAGACAGCAAATTACGCCGTGAAATCTGAAGCAAAGCCCATTGGGCAATTTAAGGGCTACACTGCAATTGAGAATCATTTAAACTTAGCTATAATGCCAGCTGACATTGAGATGTATAGGAAAATTAGACTTGAAGTCTATTTAGGTGATTCTCTCATGCTTCCCTTGCTTGGGAGCTATTCTGATGACGGATCAAATTCTGAATATAGAAATGGCGCACCAACTCCGGTCAATACTCTGCTCTGGCAAAATGCGTTAAGTAAATTAGCAGAAAATCTTGCTCAATCTTGTGAAGCCGATAAAATTTATGCTCCAGGTGACTCCATTTATTTATCTAGAGACTACAACAAAAATTTTGCTTCAATATTAGCCGAAATTTGTATGTGGCCGCTTCCGAACGCAAAAAATGAGGATGCTTTACTAAATCTATGGCTAATCATCATGGGCTTCGAAGCTCCCGAGAGCGAGTATAAGGCTTGGCGAGATTTTTATCTCGATAAAAACTCTCCATTTGCAAATGCGGACGCACAGACCACTAGCACTTCGATGTTTAAAACAATGTTCTTAAATCCTTATTTTTTGTTAGAGCAATAATTAAAAAATTTATTTTTTGGAGATTTGATATGTTTAGATTAAACCGCAGAACTTGCCTAGTTAATGGTGCAGGTCTATTGGGCAGCTCGATTTTGCCTCGTTCATTACTGGCAACTAACTCTCAGGCAGCAAAGCCTCATTATTTCCTTCACATTGTATTGGATGGCGGATTAGACAGTTCCTATCTTTTCGATGCGCGTCCCTTAGACTTTACATCAGCAAACAAAATTCAAAACTATACCAATGAAGCCCCTAAAACTTTAGTAGGATCAAATGGCACAAAAACTCTGGCGAGCTCTGCTTCTGCTCCACTATTAGCTTTGAAAAATGAATTTTCAATCATCAATGGCGTGCATATGGCTCAAGGCTTTGATGGCCACGAACAAAACATGAATATGTTATTTACTGGCAATCCTTTTGGAGGAGCGTCTTTTATTCCAGAGCTAAATAGTGCGAATAACAAGCTCTATTTGGACTATATTCAAATTAATAATCTATTTTCTTTAGTCCTTAACAATACCAGTGCAAGTGTGGCATTTTCTCCGTCTTCAATGTATACGCTCGTTCAAAATATAAAAAATAATTTCAAAGCTAGGCAGGCAAATCAGCTCGATCCTAGTAGCGCTTTTATTCAATCAAGACTCGAACATCTCGCTCGAGGTTCTGGTCAATTTTCGTTGGGCACCCAAAAATTAGCTAAAAGCTTAGCTGACTCTGGCGGTTTGGCGGGAAAGCTCTCTTCAATAGAATTGAACGAATTTGACGCACAGGCAGATAATTTTGAACAAACTTTAAAAGGTATCGAACAATATTTCAAAAGCGATGTTTGCAAATCTGCAATCATTGCTTTGGGAGAATTTAATCTGGATACTCATGACGCAGAAGGCGCAAAGGCTCAACCAGAAAACTATCTAGCCATCTCTGAAAAACTAGCTTTTGTTTTTAAGTTTCTCAAAGACAGCGCTTACGATGAAAGTCTCGGACTCAGCATGTATGATGTCACGACAGTTCTGATTAGCTCCGAATTTAGTCGTACTACGCGGCAATTAGGCAAATCGATGGACGCGACAGGAACGGATCACAATCCCTTCTCTAATATGATTTTACTCGGCGGCAAGGGCATTAAAAGCGGGCAGGTGATCGGCGCTTCGGATTTAGATGTCTTAGATAAAAACGGCGAATACGCGAAAGTCAGCAAAATCCACCAAAATTTAGATCCACAGGTACTTAGCCACATTGGCAAATCCTATGATTTCGAAAGTGGACAGCCAATAGATTCAACGAAAGATACTTTTAACCCTGATGAGCATATTACAATTAACTCTGTTATCAACACGATCTATCGTTTATTCAATGTAGATACAAAACATTTTCGAACTAATAGCAGAAATGCTGCTGCTGCTGCAAAAACACTCGATCATTTGATTAAATTATAAAAAGCCGAATTTTTTAGTGAGCTGATACTGTGCTTTTCACAATATTTCCATAAGTAGGAAGCCAATCAGCGCCTAACAAGGCCTGATTAGGTGATTTTTGATATAGTGTTTTATAAACGGAAAGATTTCGCCATGTGTTTTTAACATAATTTCTCGTCTCTAAAAACGGGATCAATTCAACCCAAATTAATGGATCGGCATGGTGTCGAGCTTTCATCCAGCGGTCTACAGCATATTCTCCAGCATTATAACCGGCAAAAACAGCGGGGTAAAACCCACGGTAGTGCTCGCGCAATTTCTCAAGGTAACGACTGCCTATTGCAATATTAAATTCAGCTTTTTGTAATTGTTGCCGCACATCTGCTTCGCTAGTTACGCCTAAGCTCCTGCTTAACGAAAGAGCTGTTGCTGGCATAATTTGCATTAAGCCAAGAGCTCCTGCAGGACTAGATGCAGATTCTTCGAAGCCACTTTCTTGACGTGCAATGCTTAAAAGTAGTTCTGCATCGATACCTGTTTCTTGAGCATTGCGACGAAAAATATCTAAATGTGGTTGTGGAAAGTAGACATAAGCTTGTTCAGGCCACTTTTTCCAGTACTCATCAAAGGTAGCAGCAAGCTCTGTGTTTAAAGAAATAGACTTCAGCAAGTTGTTCGTCGCATTATACAAGCGCGTTAAATAAATATAAGAATGTGGGACACGAGAAAGTGCGTAAGAACTCGTCAATTCTTTTGCAAAATCATTTACAGCCAATCTATCGTAAGTTTCTAGCCCTAGATTAATCATCAATTCTGCTCGCATTAATAGCTCACCTATCGTTGAGCGCGAGCGTAATTCATTGACGTCAAGTTTGCTTGGGTTTTGCAGTTGTTCTACCATTGCTTCATGATTAAGTAAATCTCTGTCCCACTTACCTTCTAATTGAGAGTAATTAAGCGCGATGACTGCGTAGTAATTAAGCGCGTACTTTTCTATTAATTCATTTGCGTAACTTGCTGAATCGCTATAACCCAACTCCTTAGCAGAACGTGCTAACCAAAAAAGCGATCTCGCTTCATAAGAAGATTCCATCTTACCTTTAAAGCGCTGCGCTGTACTTTTCCATACATCAAAGGCAAGTTTGACTTCATTTTTTAAGTAAAAAGTAAGTCCTTTGTGCCAAAAAATATCCATCAACGCTGCATCATTTAAGCCCTCAATTCTTTCAGCCACCTCATAATAGGAAAGTGCCGCATCATAGTCGCGAGTTTCAATGGCAATACGAAATGCGAGAAGTTGAAAAGCCTCTAAACGTAACAAATTTAGTTTTTCTTTTTCACGATTGCGCGAGCGCAAATTATGTTTCGCAAAAGCGGCTGCATTTAAATCCAAAGATCTCTGAGTGTATACTTTAGCATTTTCATAGTCTCCCACCATCGCGCGGTAGCGTGCTGCCCATAAAAAATCGTCTATTTTCATAAGATCGAGGTCAACACCAGAAAGGCTTAATGCTTCTTCGTTAAATTCTTCGCGTTCCCATAACTTTGCCAAATTTAAATAAGTATCTGCCATCAAACCTCTATCACCTTGGGTGCGCGATAGTTGAATAATTTCTTTGCTAGTTTGCAGGGCATATTGTCCATATTTTGGATTTTTTTCCAAAATCGGATAAATCGCGGAAAAACTCGCCAAAGACTTAGTTGTTTCACCCATGCATTTTTGTACTAGGGCATTAAAGTAAGATTTAAGTTGAAATCCTAAACTATTTTGCCAGTCCATCCAGGACTTACCTATCGCATCTTCACTGCGACAATAGTCCTTCGCTGTAGACAAAAGCAATTGATCGTTCTGCGGAATACCCTCGGACTTTGGCGATATTCCGCTAATTTTTTCTGCAATGGATGGAGCAGCCTCATCGCTTTGGAAACGCGCTTTATAGCGATTGAACAACCATTCTTTAAGTTGTGATTTATTGCGTAGCGGTTTACTCACCATATAATCATTTGCTTTTCCAGACTCAGTTTTTAACAAAATTAATTCCGCGAACATATCGACTTGCGGAGCTTGATTTGCATTTGCAAGCATTTGATCGACCCAACGCTCAAAAGCGTGTTGCGCAAAACTTCTCCGAGCAATCAAAGTCGCTTCTAGCCATTTAGTTTCTGCAACTTCAATAAATCCATTAGCTAGTGCCTCTTCAGCAGCAAGCATAATTCGTACATCTTTAATCAATTTTTCATTTTGTGGATCTTTTGAGATAAACGCTTCAAGCTTCTTGATTTTTTCTGTTGGACTCGTGTTTATTGATTTATTTTCAACGGTTTTTGGCGAATTTGTTTCACTGTCTACATGCGGCAATTCTACTTTTAATGCAACAGGTTGAATCGTTGACTCACTTGTGACACATGCGAGAGCGCAGGCAAAGAGAGCAAGGCTTAATTTTTGAGTCAAGCAACTAAATTTCATAAGGCCGCCTTAGCAAGTTCAAAATATCTCGGATTCCCATCGATCAACAACGCAACGCTGTTCTTTGATGTCTGAAAGCTTTTTGCGTATTTAGCTTTTTCAAAATTGAGCCGATATCTTTCAAGCTTTTTTTCTGGTAATTTGTAGGTTTCTAATAAACGATCACTAAATAAATATGCATGAGTATCTTTGTTCAAGTCCATTTTTAAGAGGCGCCTTTTTCCTTTAACTGGGATCACTTGCATCAATTTACCTGCTAGATCATAGCGAATAAGCGCATAGGGAGTGTGCGCGACGACGGCAGCATCCTGAATCTTTAAATCATAAATATCGTGCTTTGCGTCTAATATAACTCTAACTAAATTAGATTTTAAATCTAAAGTTGTGATCTGACCCCCTTTTGCGAACCAAAGCACCTCAGAATCAGTATCAATTTCAACATAATCAAACTTTTGCTGCGCATCTGCCGTAAAGCTCTGCCATTCCCGCGAATTAAATGAGTATTTCAAATGTTTAGCATCGTGGCCGATGACCCAAAAGTTTTTTTCCGAAACACCTAACAGCTGATGCGCAGATAGATAATCACTTGGCAGCTTAATTGTTTGTACTGATGCAGAGGACTTTTCAATTAACAAAACTGATTCTGTGCTTAAAATATAGATAACTCTCTCTGTAAAGACTGAAGAAAGAAATTTGGCTTTATTTCCATTTTCTATGCTAATGCGGCTTAGTTTCTTCAAATGCGGAACCCAACGCCATAAGTTTTTTGCACCTACTAGCCAAATAACTCCGCTTTCCTCAAGATGAAGATTTGATAAAGGATAGTCTAACTCTAGCTCTTTTTTTTGCTGCGCCCCCATCTCAACTTCTAAGGCAGATAAACCTGAGCTAACATTAGAAGCAAAGATGTATGGGCTGATAAGACAAGCAACAAGAGCGACGAAAGCGAGTTTTATTCGTTGAGGCGAGGAACTCATTCTGCACAAACTCCAGGTTGTCATTTAAATGGCGCTATCGTCTATTGTAGCAGCTCACTCTAGCTGCCGCAAAGCTCTGATAAAACACCGATCAAAACAAGCTCGCCAGCAATTGACGTGGACTTAAGTTTTATGTCCGCCTCAAAACAACCGCTGAGGGCCTTCTCAAAAAGCTTTGGAGGTCGCTTCTTAAGATAGGGGAGATATTTTTTAATAACAAAAGGTGGCAGACCGAGTTGAGGAGCGAGTTTAAATACATCTTGACCCAAAGTCAGCTGCTCTAATATCAGTAAACACTGGCGGCAATGCCTTGCAAGAAGGGCCAATATACCCAAAGGGCTTTCATTTCTTTTCAATAGCTGCAAAAGCAATAATTCCGCCTCTGCGTCTTTTCCTTGGAGTAGAAGTTCACTTAATTGAAAGGCCTCATCCTCGCGTGTACCCGCAATAGTAGCCTGCAAATCAGCCACCGTTAACTCTCTTTGAGCCCGTTGATCCGCATAAATCAAGGAAAGAGTCTTTAGCTCATTGTCAATCAATGTAAAATCATGCCCTAAGAGCTTTAAAAAATATTGACGTGCTTCAACAGAGAAGCGGACTTCATGGGCCTTTTCTAGCTCAGGCATCAACAGAGGCAGCTCATAAGAGCGTGGACTTTTACAAGGAATTAGTGCCGCGCCGAAAGCCGCGAGCGCTTTATGAAGTGGCGCAGGTAACTTTTCTTTTGCATAGGTTAGAACCAAGGTCGTTTGCGGCTGGTTTAACTTATTTGCGCTTTTCATAGTAGTGACTATTTTTTCAAAGTTTTTAAAGTTTTCTATGCGCCGCAAAATAGCCAAATTTCTTTCGGCAAAAAATGAACGCTGACTCCAATATGAGCTAAGCACATCTGGATTCAAAGTATCTGATTCGACAAAAGAGATTTGGCCGAGTTGCTGTTTGCGCCATTCTGACTTTATTTTACTAAGGGCCTTCTCTAATAAATAATCACAATCACCATAAATAATAACTAAAGACTGCTCTCCACTTATTAAGCGCAAAGTTGTGCTAGCTAAGCTATCCATGAACGATTTATAGTCTGCTTTTGCCAGAGGCTGCAAAACGAAACCTCAGAATCAATTGAAATTGCCAAAAACCAATGTAGAATGAGCCAAGCTAACTCCCTTAACTAAGGAATTCAAGCATCTAATCAACGTTTTTTTAAAAGGCCCAACTCAGTGAAACTCGACCGATCATATTTTAATTTAAAAAAATTTTATTATAACCATCTATATTTATTGTATTTTTTAATTTTTGCCGCGATGTCTTCTGCCTGTGGAAGCTCAAACAGTACGCGCAGCTCTCCTGAACCAAGCCGCGTCGGAGCTCCACTTTCCATAGCCAACCCTAATTACTATGACGGCCAAGCGAGTCTCACAGCGCTCGGTGACCGCGCAGTCTTTATAAGCGGGCGCGAATCCGGACTCTTACGAACTTATAAGGTAGACCTTGCGGCCGATCTAAACACCAGCAGTGAATTTACTCCAAGCCTTCTGCACAACCTAGATTTGGGTCAGGAGTATGATGCCGTCATTTCACCAAACGGTCAGCTTGTGCTGTTTGCCAGCATTAATGCTGATGGAGAAACTCTTTATTTGGCCAATTACTCTGGCCAAGGCGATCCCATTAAAATAACACCTGAAGCCTCAGTCCTTGGTGGATTCAGCTTCTCACCAGATTCAAACCTCATTGCATTCTCGGCGCAGACCAAAGACCAGGCAGAAATGCTTCTCAATGTATTACAAGTTTCCGAAGCAGGAACTGCTGAAAGCTACAAAATTCTTACGGCCGAGGGTTTTTCAGAGTTCCAGCCAAATTGGATAAAAAAAAGTAGTGGCTATCAAATCATTAGCCGCGATCTTAATTCAGCTCACTTGAGTCGAAGTTTTTCTTCTTTTGACGCTTTAAGCGAAGGTGTAGCGTCAACGTGGGTAGGCAGTGTGGGCTTTTATGGAGACGGTCAGCAAACATCGGTCGGCGAGCAAGTTTTTATTATCAAACAACAAGAGGCTGCAAGTGATGAAACTTTGCCCTTACTTAAAGATAATGTCTTTGATGACTCAAGTGCATATAAGATACAAAATGTACTCGTTGAACTTTCTGCTTCAGGCACAGTTGTTGGTAGTTTAGACGGACAGTTTGGTTCTAAAATCTTTGAAATTCATGGTGCTGAAAATGGAAGTTTCGCTATGGCTGTTAGCAGTTTGGCCTATCAATGCGCTGCCGCGGCGATAGATTATGGGCGGATATTTAATCTGATTGATCTAGATACCACCTCTTATGATGAGAGATTGTTCATTTATTTAGAAGACAAGACCTACAAAGCGTCCTCAAATCCCTGTATTGAAGGCCTAACAGCAAGCAGTGTCGATCACAGTATAGCTCTACAAGCCATCAACGCAAATGCGACGCGCGCCGATTTCCGTGCTTTATTTATTACTCAAAAACCAGGTAATCCTGAAATTTTGCTTCTTGATCAACAAGGCGATGAGAGTTTTAACATTTTTAATATTAGCAAAAATCCGTAGCTTTATGATTAGCCAGTGATTGGCGGCAGGCTAGGATATCGTTTGCTATATTTGCTTTTAATTCATCCAAGTCAGCAAATTTTTTTTCGTCTCGAATGCGCTCAACAAAATAAATGCCCATGGGCCTTGAATCGAGTTCCATAGCCAATTTTCTATCCAGCAAATGCGCTTCTATACGCAATTCTGGCAAATTCTGCTGAAGAGTTGGCCGCAGACCTATATTAACGGCTGCAGGTGCTAAGCTCTTATAATCTGGAAAAATTGGCGGAATAAAAACTTTTTTGCCCGCGCTGAGATTTTCTGGCAAGGCAACATATGCGGAATAGACGCCATTTTTTGGCAACAGCTGAGCTCTTTCGGGTTCGAGGTTAAGTGTAGGAAAGCCCAGTTGACGGCCAATTTTGTCGCCGGATTTTATGAGACCTTCGACTAGATAAGGTCTGCCCAGCATCTTTGCCACAAGCTGACAATCACCTTCATTTAGTAAGGACTGCCTAATCCTGGTACTGCTAATCTGTGGGGACTTTTCTGAGGCATCGATTAACACTGGAAACAAAGGTTGAAAATCTATTGAAAATTTTTCGCAAGCGCTTTTTAAGTAATCAATATTGCCAAGTCGACCCGCGCCGAATTTAAAGTCTGCGCCAACAACCAACACCTTAATTCCCAGCTGTTTGACCAAGAGATCTTCAAAAAATTCAACATGACTTAATCTGCTAAAAGCAAAATCAAACTCCTGTAAAATATGAAAATCTACTCCCAACTCTTCAAAGGCTCGACTTTTTTGCTCTCTTGTAAAAAGAAGTGTTTCAGCCCCGAACTGCCGAAAAAAAGCTTCAGGGCGAGGATCAAATGTTAAAACACCTGCCGAAGCACCTTTTTGCTTTGCCAAATTGACAAGCTGCTGGATTAAGCTCTGATGCCCACGATGGCAACCATCAAAATTTCCAATTGCCAGAGCTAAGGGCTTTCGAGCGGAGTGCGAATGCTGAAAGAGGCTAATATTATTGATGATATTAAACATCAAGTTCTTGCTAATAAAACTTATTTGTAATTAAAAAATTGTATGATACACGAAAAAAGCAATGGAAATTCTATCTTTTTTAAAAAAATTAAAGATTTCATGAAACCTATAAAAAACAAGAAAAAGAATATCATTAAAAGTTTAGCGTGTTTAGCTTTATTTTTTACTTTCAGCTGCTTTGCTCAGTCCGCTAGCAGCCAAAGTCAAAGCGAAATGCAAATGACAAATTCTGCTCACGATAGTGAAAGTGACGGAGTTTTTTCAAAATTCTTTTATGTGTTTTTGCCTATTGGATCAGGACTGCTATTGCTCGTACTTATTGCGCAAAATTTTTTTTCTAATTCAGAAACTAATGCACAGCGGCCTTTGTCAAACCTCTGGCTTAAATTAAGTGTCAAGCTCACATCAGGGAAAGAAGTTAACGCATTTATAAAATCGCTCGGAGAAAAAACCTTTTCTCTCATAAGCTCTGAGGCATTCAATAGAGGCGAAAATCTCGAAATGCACCTATCCTTGCCAAAATCCCATGGCAAAGAAGCTCTTGTGCTATCTGGAAAAGTTGGAAATTGTAAAAAAAGCCGTGATTGCGCAAAAAGCTATGTTGTAGAGCTGACATTAAATTCATCAGAAGAAATTCAACAACTACATGATATCCAAAATAACATCTCTCGTAGCGCTCCTTCGAGAATGTTACCATCGCAACTAAACTAGGTTTTGGAGCGATTTCCTGAACCGAAGGTGAAGGATCTAAGCCGTGACCAAAAGACTTTATTTTATGTGGATCGATTACTTTGAATGCTAAATCTAAAAAAATGGGCTTAATAGGCAGAAATATTAGCTACAGCCTATCCGCAAAAATTCACAACTACGCTATAGAAAAATTTGGTCTGTCTGAAGATTATAAGCTCATCGAAGTTGAAAACACTACGGAGTTAGCCCAGTGCATTTATGAACTCACTGAAAGTGGTGGTTCAGGATTCAACATAACTCAGCCTTACAAAGCAGAAGCTGCAAAACTATTTGGTGAAAACGAACCGATCAATTGTGTCTATAAGAAAAATGGTCGCTATTTTGGGACTTCCACCGACGGCTTAGGATTCGCAAGAAGTTTATTGCACTTAGGCTCCTCTCCAAATGACTTCGATAAGGTAATCGTTTTTGGAAATGGCTCTACGGCCCTCAGCATCGCTGTGTTTTTTCTAAATCAAACAAAGACTTCTCAGAGTTTTTTCTTTATTCGTAGAAACGAAGCGCGTGATCCTATCTTTCAAAATCTATTCGCTAGCCATGGTAAGGTTTGTCAGCTGCTTGACTGGAGCTCAGAAGCTTTTCAGTCTACTCTAGAAAAAAATCCTCAAGAAAAAACTCTTATAATTCAGGCGAGTTCTTTACGTGATGCAGATGAGTTTTTAATATTCGAAAAAATATTATCAAAAAAATTTAATGTTCAAGCACTCGTTGATGTCAATTATAATCTAAAAAATCCGGCATTTTATCGTAGCTGTAAGGAATTAAACATCCCTTATCAAGATGGCTTTGCTTTCCTTATAGAACAGGCGCTAGCCTGTCAAATGCTGTGGTGGGGGAAAAAATTAGAATTTAATGATGTAAAGTCTCTACTGCTTATTTCATGAGCTGCAGGGCCGACACTTTCCGAAATCCAAAATCACGAAAATTAACGACGACTTTAATCTGCCCAAACTCACTTTCAATGCGCTCAATAGAACCAACTCCGTAAGCAGCATGCCGAACAGTCTTACCGACAGCTAAACTCGCAAGCATTTCTGTTTCTGAATCTGAGTAATCGTAAATTAATTCTTCGGGATCAGAATGCATTCTTGTAGCCGCTTGTTGAGTGAATTCTTGTTGCCCGTGCAAAGAAAGAAATTGTTTTGGTATTTCGCTTAGAAAACGCGAAGGCGGATTGGACTGCCACTTGTCGAAAACAAGCCGGCGACGTGCACATAGTATCGACAGCTTTTCTCTTGCACGCGTCATGCCCACATACATGAGCCGACGTTCTTCTTCGATATTTTCCGGTTCTGAACTATTGCGATGTGGCAATAAACTCTCTTCGACTCCAACTATGTAAACTCTTGGAAATTCGAGACCCTTTGCCATATGTAAAGTCATCAAAGACACACCTTTTTCTGCGTCTTTTTCTTCTGAACTTAGACTAACTGTTTGCAACCAATCTGCTAAATTAGCGCCACTGTTATTACGATGATATTGAATTAAGGCAGAGCCGAGTTCGTTTATGTTTTCAATTTTATCTTGCGCTTGATCAGGAAATTTTTGTTCGACATATTCTAAATATCGCGATTTATCCAATAAAACATTAAGTGTCTTATCTAGACTGACCGCAAGCGCTTCGTTACGCAAAGCTTCTATGAACGTAACAAATTCTGTAAATTTTTTAGCCGTGCGTTCTTTGGGCTGATTTGCAATGTCTTTTATAACTTGATACAGAGGCGATTGTTTACTCTTAGCCAAAGACTCAATCGTTTCAACAGCTTTTTTGCCTATACCGCGGCTAGGTGTATTAATAATTCTAAGTAATGCGACTTCATCAAGCGGATTCACCAAAAACCGCAAATAGGCCATGAGGTCTTTTATTTCTAGGCGATCATAAAAACGAACTGCGCCATAGATGCGATAAGGGATATTTTCTGATCTTAATGCGTCTTCTAAGATTCGCGATTGGCTGTTTGTGCGATAAAAAATTGCTGTGTCTTCATAAGAAAATTGACGTGTCTCTGCATCAATGGATTCAACAACCCACATTGCTTCTGTTTGGCCATCGTATTCAATGATGAGATCAATTAATGCGCCCGAAGGGTTATCGGTCCAGAGCTTTTTCTCGACTCTGGTTTTATTATGACTCACTAAGGCCGAAGCCGCTTGAACGATCGTTGAGGAAGAGCGATAGTTCTGATCTAAAATCACTTTTTTTGCTGTGGGAAAAAGCTCCTTGAAGTCTAAAATATTAGCCGGATTTGCACCACGCCAGCTGTATATTGATTGATCATCGTCTCCTACTACGAAAAGATTCTGACTTCTTTCGATTAAATAAGAAATGAGTTCAAATTGGCTAGGATTAGTATCCTGGTATTCATCTACTAATATATATTTATAGCGATGCTGCAAATTAATGCGCACCTGTTCGTTGTTGCGCAAAAGCAAAAGCATATTCATCATAAGATCACCGAAATCCATAGCGTTACAACTCGCAAGATATTCTTGATAGCGGCGATAGACTTCTCGCGCAAACGGTGGCAATTTTTTAGTATGAGAAAAATTAGCTACCTGGACTTCATTTGGTAAAATTGCTTTCGTTTTAAAATCAGCGATAACATATTTATAATCGCTGTAACTTAAATCTTCATCAGGCGGCAATTTAAATTCTTTCATTATTTTTTTAATCGCCGACTTTGAATCGCTTTCATCATAGATAGTAAAGTCTGAAGTAAATCCAAGTTCTGTTGCAAATTCTCGCAACCAGCGCGCGCAAGCCGCATGAAAAGTTGCGACAAAAACCTTAGAGGCTGTTGGTGTTAAGTGCTCTAAACGCTCGCGCATTTCCTTTGCAGCTTTATTTGTAAAAGTAACTGCAAGAATCTCCCAAGGTTTAATGCCATTTTCTATCAAATAGGCAATTCGATGGGTAATAATGCGTGTTTTTCCGCTACCTGCGCCCGCGAAAACGACGAGAGGCCCATCGCCATGAACAACAGCAAGTTGCTGTGCCTCATTAAGATTAGTTAAAAATCGACTAGAACTGATTTGAGGCGGCATATTTTGACTTTTATCTAAGAGATCGCTGAATAACAAAAGTTGTCCTTTATAATTTATCTACTCTATTCGACGGTGACTGACTTCGCCAAATTTCTCGGTTGATCTACATCTGTTCCTCGATGCAGAGCACAGCAATATGCGAATATTTGAAGAGGAATGGTAGAAATTATGGCTTGTAAAACTTCATCAGAGCTGCGAGGACAAGGTATGTAGTTTACAGATAAAGCTTTTAATCTTTGATCGTCGGGAGCTCCGATTGATATGACTCTACCGTGTCGAGCGACGACTTCTTCGACATTTGAAAGCATTTTGTCATAATAAGAATCTTGGGGTGCAATAACGACTATAGGCAAACTACGATCTACTAAAGCAATTGGACCATGTTTAAGCTCACCACCAGCAAAACCCTCGGCATGGATATAAGAAATTTCTTTAAGTTTTAGAGCACCTTCATAAGCCAATGGAAAGTTCATTCCTCGACCTAAATATAAAATGCTTTTTGCAGAACTATAGGAATGGGCAAGCTCGTCGATATGATCAAAAGAATCGATCGCCTGCTCTACTTTCAATGGTAATGCTTTTAAACTGTCAAGAAACAGCCCAAAATCAAACACTTGCAATCGACCTAATTTTTTCGCCATAGCTAGACTAAGTATATAAAGATTCAAAATCATTGAAGTGAAAGCCTTTGTCGAAGCTACTCCAATCTCCGGCCCAGCTTCCATATACAGGCGAGCGTCACATTCGCGAGGAATAGAAGAGTGTCGAACATTACAAAGAGCGAAAGTTTGCGCAGATTTTTCCTTTGCATACTTAACACAAGCAAGTGTGTCACTTGTTTCACCAGATTGTGATACAGGAATGAGGAGTGAATTTGAGTCGAGCATTGGCGCGCGATACCGAAACTCGTGCGCCAACTCTACATTTACTGGCACTTGTAGATGCTTTTCAACAAAATAACGCGCTACACAAGCCGCATAATGAGCAGTACCACAAGCTACGATGTGCACATTGCGAATCTTTTCTAGATTGATTGTTTCGAAACCTAGGGCAGGAAAATTAAACGTCGATTGATCAAGATCAATTAAGCGTTTAATTGTGGAAGCAATCATTCCAGGTTGGTCATGGATTTCCTTAAGCATAAAATGCTTAAATCCCTTCTTTTCTATCGCCGATTCGCTCCACTCCAGCTGAGTAGCAAATCGTTCAACCGAATTTCCAGAAAAGTCCCAATATTCTACTCGATCTTTTGTCAAACATGCGACTTCGCCATCACTCAAAAATACTGCTTTACGCGTGTGCTCAGATAATGAGAGCGCATCACTGGCGAAAAAATTCTCATTATCGCCTAAACCGATGGCGATAGGGGATCCTTTTTTAACAAGATAAACTCGATCTGCTTCGTGTTTTGAAATAATTGCTAGCGCAAAAGCTCCGACCAAACGTGGCAGAACCGCGAAAATCGCTTCTTTTAGATTCTTTTTTTCAGGGCGGTAGACTTGGTCGATAAGATGCAAAATGACTTCGCTGTCCGTATCAGAGAGAAAATGCGCGCCAGTAGCCAACAACTGCTTTTTTAAGCCGTCATAATTCTCTAAAATACCGTTATGAATTAAAGCTAAACCATTCAAAACGTGGGGATGTGCATTAGCAGTCGTCGCAGGCCCGTGGGTTGCCCAACGCGTGTGTCCCATGCCAATTTTTGCATCACCGGAAAGCTCCGCAAGTCTGCTTTGCAGTCCAACAAGCTTGCCTTCTTGTTTTAAGCATTTTAACTCGCCCTTATCTGTAATTACTGCGATCCCCGCAGAATCATAACCACGGTATTCTAATACTGATAAACCTTTATAAATCATATCAACACAAGAACGTTGACCAACGTATCCAAAAATTCCACACATAATTCTACTCCTGAATATTCTTTAAAGTCTGCTTTTCTAAATGCTTTCTTGACTATTTCTTAACTGACGAGACTTCATCCATTGCTCAACTTGAAGCAACTGCTCCCTATCATTAATTCCCATAAAATCTTGCCAGTTGCTGCTTTTAAAAATAGAAACTTTTTTCCCACTTTCAACAGCTAATGCGAAACAGTCTGTTAAATAATACTCACCTTGAGCATTTTTTGGTTTTACTTGTGCCAGCAGATTGAATAAAACATCAAGCTTTCCACAAATGACCCCGCTATTACAAAGTTGAATTTTTTTCTGCTCGGCATCTGCGTCTTTTTCCTCGACTATGCCTAAAAATTGGGCGCTTTTGTCCTGCAAAATCCGGCCATAGCCAAAGGGATTTGGTAGTTCTATTCCAAGAACCGAAAGGTCAGATTTTTTTTCTATTGTATCTGTAACAAATTTCTTAAGGACTCCAGATTCAATTGCCGGCGCATCGCCTGTCAGAATTAATGCATATTTTTTTGCAGTCATCTTTTTCCCTACATCATCGTAGGCTCGAGTCTGACAATATTCGATATTTTTATATTCAGGGAAGAAAACCTTCGCGCAGGCAACCGCATCTGCAGTGCCTTGTTGATTTAGTTGTAAAGCTATTGAAAAATTTTGCCGCGTATTTTTATTTTTTAAATATTGATTTACTACCGGTGCAATCTGCTCATTAAGAACCAAAACAACATCGTCGATATTTGCCGAAGTCAATGCTTGAAGAACATGATAGAGCATCGCCTGTCCATTAACTTCATGCATGACCTTAGGCAGCTCGCTTTTCATACGAGTACCTTTGCCAGCTGCAAGCACAATGGCCAGAACAGAATTTTCATCTAAATTTGAATTCAATTTGTCTCCTAGATAAACACGCATCATCGCATAATTGCAGTCTTTTTGAAAGCGCCGATACTTTTACAAGTTTGTTAAATTCGCGCGACCTCGAAGATACCCCACCCCCAAAAAAGGGTTGAAATATCGCAGTTTTAGGTCTAGGCTAAGGCTTCTCAAGAGTCGCTACTTTAAAAGGAAATACATCGTGGGTCTTTTTGATAAATTCAAAAGCTACAAAGAAAAGCGCATAAATAGCAAAGTCGAAAAGTACGTAAAATACGTTAAAAACCCAAAAGCCATTCGCGAAGATCGCGATGCTGCAATTGACTTTTTTTGCTCTCTAGATGATGCCGCTGTTGCTGCTGAAGCTTTACTTTATCGCTTTGAATACTCGCTTGAGCACGGCATAAATGACGCCAAAGAAAAAGAAAAGGTTTTGAACGGCCTGGTTAAACACGGAGCAGCCATACTTCCCATCGTGCAAGCTCATCTGCAAAAAACCAGCCGAATTGCGTGGCCTATCAAGGTGCTAGAAAAAATCGCCGAAGACGAAAAGACCGTTACCGATGTACTTAAAACTTGCCTAGATTTAAACGATGTTTCATTTGATCAAGCTAAAGTAGATAAGAATTTTGATATTCTTTGTTTTTTAAGAGAATTTAAGCTTCCGGGATTTTTGCCGTCTTTAAAGCATTTTTTGTCAGATCTGGATGAAAGAGTCCGGTTTGCAGCTCTTGAAGTCATTATTGAACAAGAAGAAAGCGAAGTCCCCGCTATCGTCGAAAAATTTCTAAGCGATAATAGTTCTGAGAATACGCGCCTCCGCCAAGCCGCCATTGAAGCATTTATAGAAAGAAAATGGCCACTTAAAAACCCACAAGTTTTTAGCACTGGTTTTGTTATTCCCGGTGTCCGCGTTAACAAACAAGGTCTTTTGGAGAGATAGTTTTTGATTTTAATCTTGTTAGTTTTCTAATATTCCGAAATAAAAAATTATTTTGCTTTTAATATTTTCGCACAGGCATCTTGGCACACATTGTCCTGCTCACTGTGATTGCCTGTAAAAACAGTATCTGTTGGACAACTACACAAATCGTCTGTACCCCATTGTTGCAAACTCACAAACATCCGACTTCCCTGATCACTTGCATTTGCCGTATGTACATATTGTGATGTGGCGGCATTGCCTAATTTGAATTGACTACTATTAATTGCGCGACAATGCACAAACGAAAAAGGCTCCATGCCAACAGCTACTTCGTTTTGCCCACAAGATTTTTCCCGGCGCTGTACTGGTGAACTCGCGAAAAAACCCGTCGGCATTGCACAACACATCATCTGCGGTCTGGAGCCGTCGTTTATTACTATGATGGCATGTTCAGAAGCACAAAAGGGCTGCGAGTCGTAAGATTGCACAAAAGACCCGCCTGCGGCACTACAGGCGCTATAATTAAGCTCGAAAGGGATAAATTCACCATTTGGATCAATTGGAACCTCAGGCTCTTCGCCTGCATCTCGCGGTCGCGGCTGGGTATAACTTGGAATATTACCTAAAGATTCTTCCTTATTTTTACCAGACTCTTCTTTATTGGTCTGACAGGAAGTTATATAAATTGTGATCAGAATGTAAATTATAATTACACGCATGTAAGTTTCATTCCAAATTCGTTTTTTCTACAACGTTTTTGATCGTCGTATTATTGGAATGATTTAATGATGCGGCGATTTATGAAATGAGTTTTATGAAAAAAATCGACTTAAATTCTGTAAATTCAGGGGCCTTTTGCTGTTTAAAAATGTAGCCCCTCAACATCCATAGAAATTGAGGGGCTATTAATTTTACTAACTTTTAAACAAAAACTATTTCACAGATGGATCTACTTGTTGACCAACAAAAAGTATTGTTCCACTTGCGATATCACGAATGATATAAACAAAAGGACGATTGGCATTGAACATGAATTCTGGTGAAGGTCCTACAGAAGTTGCTTCTAAACCAGTAATCACTGTAACCGCCGCAGCTTCAGTGCCTTTTTGATCTACCTTAATAAATGTATCATGCAGAACCGCCCCGATTGAGATATCTTTACGGCCATTCATTGCTGAATAGTCGGCAAATTTCGACATAGCTATATCAAGACCCATTTTTTTCTCTAGTAGTTCTTGCAGCTCAAATTTCATTTTTTGTTCAAACAGTGGCATTTGTACAAAACCATATTTATCCGATAGCTGCGCAACCCAAGAATTAAATTCTGGCACATTTAGATTTTTTACCAATTCATCTACAGAAGAATTTTCTTGAGGCAACAATACTAACATTGAAAGTTCTGGCTGAAAAGCAGCTGGAGATGCATATGTCATTTCGACCATCTGAACTTCATCATTTTCCATGTATTTATAGTTGCTATCATTTGACATAGAATTGACGCTGATAGTCTTGCCAGCTTCAACAGTAAAGTTCATCTTTTGTTCATAGTCATACTTTGGGAAGGGGATACTCCAATCCGCGTTAAAGTAAATCGCATTTGCGAGGGCAAAACGTGTATCTGCATTAATATTATTTTCATTTACAATGTCATTAATGCGATCATTGGTGTTATCTGCTGCCCATTGATTGATGTCTTTGATAGCGCGCGGACATTCTGTGGCACAGAAATCTCTGAAATCATATTCAAGCACGCCTGAATTGTAATAGGTAGCTAGATCCTTGGTGTAGCTTTCTAACCAACCAAAATCTTTTTGCGCAAAAAATTGATTCGCAAGTTTGAGATCATAACCTTGGCTTGCTTTCGTTGCGGTCCAAGTGTTTAGAGCATACTGCATGCGCTGATTTAAATCGCTTTTATTTCCATTTAGGCCAAAAACCGATGCATCTTCAAAATAGAAAGTCTTTGCGAGTTGCGACTTGGTATCACTTTCTGATCCATTGTAAAGCATAGCAAAAGCCATTGACATGCTAGCAGGAGAAATAAACACGTTTTTCCCTGTATAGTCATCTTGTAGAGCTCTGTTTAAATCAAAAGCAAAACGATTGTTACTCTCTGCAAAAAGATTCGTTGCACCTGGATTTCTTGATGTATGAGATAGATTTTGCTCAGCAGAACAAGCTCCCAACAATACTAACACACCCGAAAAGACTACATTGGAAATTTTCATAAAAAGGACTCCTTTAAAAGTTTTTAAATAATTAATTCACAGGTATTACACAAGCTCTGGCACGGCTATCACACTCTAATGTAGGTGGCATTTCTATTGAACAATCCGAAATCAACCCAAGATAGTTATTAATAGCTTTTGAATACTCTTCAGTCTTTTTTGCGAGACTTTCGATTTCTCCACCAGTATAAAAATCATTGAATTTAGAGGTCACAACATAGCCAGATGGTCCACCGCAGGCCTTTGCGCCAACAGCTACTGCAACACAATCAGTATCTACTCTGCAAACAAGAGAAGCTTTGGTCAAACTCTCTAGTGCAGTATATGCAGCACTTCTGTAAGCAGATAGCGCTGTAACTATTGCAGCGGTATCAATTTCGATACCTTCTATCGGCACTTCAGGGATGCTGGGCTCGCCGTTTGGCGTTTGCGATAGCCCTGCGCCTCCAACTAATAAAGCAGATAAAACACTCGCTGCAAAAATGATTTTCAATTTCATAAATGACTCCTTTTTCAAGAATAAATATTACTTAAGTTAGGCGCACAATATCTCATTGCGCAGTACTAGTACCCCACGACCCATCAACTAAACAAGTCTAAATAGTCAGAAAGTACATTAAGTGAACTCTTTAGCGTCCACTTAATATTTTAGGTTTTAATCCCCTGAAATAATTGCTGTATTTGGCCCGCTAAATCAGAGTGTTCATTTTTATCAAATGAACGCAGCATATAAACATGATCGCTTACTTACCCATACAAAATTTAGAAAAAATCTCATCCAAGATCTCTTCAACATCGACTTTTCCGATAATACTATTCAGGGCTTTAATCGACTCAAGCAGTTCAAATGCTAACACCTCTTCATAAGCTTTAGCTGCCACTCCATCATTAAAACGATGAATGCAGTGTTGAGCATTATGTAATGCATGAACATGCCGAGTTGCCGTAATAAAAGTGTGATCGACTAAATGCGCCATTTTGCGCTCGAAAAATTCTTTAATCGCATTTTCAAGCTGAGATATTCCCACATCATTTTTACAAGACAACGATATCCAAGTGGAATCAAGCCAAGTAGGCTGCGGAAGATCAGATTTTGTTGCTACTTTTAAAAAGTTATTCTTTTTTTCTTCGAGCGAGAGCTCGGATATAAAATCGTTAGGCGCAGCTTCATCAAAGGGGTAAAGCACGATGATCAAATCAGCAGATTTTGCAAACTCTAAGGAACGCTCTATACCTTTTTTTTCTATCGCGGCATCTGTATTGCGTATCCCAGCTGTGTCGATTAATTTTATTAACAAACCATTCAACACTATGGAATCTTCGATATAGTCTCGCGTTGTTCCAGCCTCTTCAGACACTATCGCTCGCTCATGGCCAAGCAACTTGTTTAATAATGTTGATTTTCCAGCATTTGGCGGGCCTAAAAGAGCAACTCTCAGTCCAGATGCGGCTATTTTTCCATTTTCGTAACTAGCAAGTAACTGACAGATTTGATCCTCAACACTTTTCACAGTCTCTAAAATCTCATTTTGAGAAATATGGGCTGAATCTTCTTCTTCTGGAAAGTCTATTTTTGCTTCTAAAAGTGCCATAGCCGAAATGAGCGCTTGGCGTAATTCAATGATTTTCGAGCTAAGCTTCCCGCCAAACAATTGATTCGCAGCCAGCCACTGATGCTCTGTTTGCGCCTGGGTCAGCTCCCTAATTCCTTCTGCCTTAGCAAGATCCAAACGACCATTTAAAAAAGCTCTTTGGGTAAATTGCCCGGGCTCTGCAGGAGTGAAGCCTGAATCGTACAAGGTAGCCAAAATTTTCTGCACAACATAAGGACCACCATGGCAGATGATTTCAGCTGACTCTTCTCCCGTAAAGGAGCGCTTTGCTGGAAAGAGCACCAACATTATTTCATCTAGAATAACTTTTGATATTGGATCTCGGAGATTACAAAGATGCAGTTGACGAAATTTGTATGCATCTATTGACCTAGCCAACATAGGTGCTAATAAACGATGTGTACCTGCACCGCTTAAACGCAGTACCGCAAGCGCAGCGGAACCGGCTGCGCTCGCTAAAGCTGCTATAGGGTATTTATCATTCACATCAGTTCAGGTCATTCAGCTTAGGAATAAGAAGCTGTTTCTTCCTGCCCTTTATTGAAAGGCAGAATCATCAATTTACGATTCTGTCCGGAACCTATCGATTTGGTATAGACGCGATCATCTTGGTCGAGCGCCATGTGGATAATTTTACGATCATAGGCACTGCGGTAATTTAAAACGATAGGACGCTTTTTGCTGAACACTTTTTCAGACATCTCACTAGCCATTTGCGTTAGCTCTTGTTCGCGGGCTTTACGAGTTCCTTCTACATCAACAAATATCCGAAATGGAAGCTCTTGTTTAAGATGACGCGGCTTTTTACGGAGCAAATGCTCTAGGGCTTCTGCGAGCTTTACGTTCTTATTAAATAATTCAATAAATTCTTTGTCTTTTATATTTAAAACTAAACGATCACCTTCCACAAAAGCTTCTATTTCTAAAGGTGCGCCAACGATACCTTGGCAAATCGTCTGGCAAAAAACTTTCAATTCTTCTTTTAGTTCCGCTAGAACTGCCGGCTCCAACTCTTTTGCCGGTTCTAAATTTTCTGCCGCCTTGCGACGAGTTTCAGCAGGATGAGAATTTCTGGCTGGTCTTCTAGAATTAAAATTACTATCGCGCTTTGATTTTGGCCAAGCAAGAATTTCTATTTGTGCGCTTTTTAGAAATGAAAAAAGACCTTTTGGCTGACTTTGACTTAGCACCTTGTAGGTGATTTCGTTTTGAGGCAATTGCAGAATTCCAGAAGCCTTTACCAAAGCGAGATCAATTGACTTTGCGTTCACCTTCACTTCGTTTTTTTTCGTATCCATGTTGCTCTCCTTGTTATACCGAACTAATCGTAGTAAGTTTTCTGTTAAGCCACTTTGTTTGAAATATTGTCATTACGGCATTTGCCAACATATAAATTACAAGCCCTGACGGCATCGTAATCATAAGTACAGCAAAGAAAACCGGAATAAATTGCATGATCTTCTCTTGTGTTTTATCGAGGTTCATACTCGTTGGTGTCACTTTTTGTTGTATGTAATAAACAATACCCAAAAGGATCGGCGTTACATAATAGGGGTCTTTTGAAGATAGGTCAGCAATCCACCCAAAAAATGGTGCGTGGCGCAATTCAATCGCCGTAGATAGCATACGAAAAAAGGCGAACCATACAGGAATCTGTGGCAATATCGGCAAGCATCCCTTCATCGGATTCACTTTATTGACCGACATAAACTTCATCAACTCTTGCTGCTGGCGCCTTGGGTCTTCCTTAAACTTTTCTCGAAGCGCCGTCATCTGAGGCTGCAACTCTTTCATTCGATGCATAGATACAGTTGCTTGCTTCTGTAAAGGATAGAATAAAATCTTGAGCAAAATCGTGATTAAAATAATCGCAATTCCATAATTTCCAACAATTCCGTTTATCCAAACCAATGCAATCAACATCGGCTGCGCGATAAAATCAAAAATTCCAAGATCGAGCGTTGCTTCTAAGTTCTTATCGTGCTTTTTAAGAATGTTCAGAGCTTTAGGGCCAACATAGGTTTTGAAACTCAAGGTCGCCTTTTCGCCTGGAGCTATCATGCCCTGGCCTTGGGATAGGGTGATATCCATTTTACAAACATTCAAGGCTTCTTGGTGGCGCATTTGCACCGAGTAACTTAGATTGTCGCTAAAAGGGAGTAAAGCAGCTAAAAAGTAATGATAATCTACTCCGATGATTTGTATTTTTTGATTGCTAACGCTGCTCGGTGCAGCATTTTCTTTGCACTCAGTATTAATATCTAAAAAGTTTAGCTCGCTTTCTAGCTTACTTACAAAACGTGTATGCTCATAGCTTATTCCAGGAATAAAACCACCGCTGCCTTCTTGGTATTGATAAAGGCTATTTAATCCTATCAAGGCATTTAGATCACTGGGCTCTTTTCCAACATTTTCATAGGTAACGTCGATTCGTCCACCATAACCTTGATCTTCAAAGCTAATGTCTTTCGTAATTTTAAATGCGCCTTCAAAGTGCCAAATTTTCAATGAATGATCAGAACGCTCAGCATGGTAGAGAACTTGAGCCGCATTGCTAGGAGCTGTGGCTTGACTGCCAGATGTTGCCGAAATATGCACTGGAAAAGGCAATAAATCTTTGGTTTTTTTGCTTTGCATATTTTCGCGGTAGTCTTTAAGGACAATTGAATCAATGCTGCTGGTTTTTTGGTTAAAGATATATTTTGCATTAAGTGTGTCAAAAGTCAGTTCTTTGGCATTTAACCAGTTGATAGTTTCGACTGGTGCGCTATTTACCGCAGAAGAATCTGTGGCTTTAGGCGCAAGTTGTTCGCCATTGGTGCTGTTTGTTGCAGGCGCTTGCAGCGCTGTGTCTGCTGCGCCAGATTGAGTCGTTTGATTAGCTTCTGGAGCTAGCTCAGCTTTTGGCTTTTCATTAAGTGACTTATAATAGTCGGGGTATTTATACTGCAAATAATAATTATAGCCAGACATCACAGCGATGGCTGCTACAATTGCCAAAATGGTAGATTTATTGATTTCGGTATTCATGGCAGGTCGACGCCCCCCGGATGCCAAGGATGACAATGAGACAAACGTAGTCCTGTTTTTACAGTCGCACGTACTATAGAGTATTTTTCCAAGCACTCTTTTGCATATTCAGAGCACGAAGGGTAAAATCGACAACGTGCACCCAAGATGGGTGAAAGTGCAGCTTGGTAGATTCGAATGATAAATATAAATATTTTTTTTATGATACGTTCCATCTTTTTATCAATATGCTAAGTGACTTTTCAAATTGCGAAAACATACTCTCGGTGGATGTCGGTTGCACAACCGGACGAGATATTAAAACAAAATCCACACTGGACAACTGAGCGGCATACTTTCGCCAGGTCAGTCGAAACACCTCTCGCATTTGGCGTTTAACTCGATTACGGACAACAGAATTTCCTGTCTTTTTTGAAACAACTAAGCCAAGGCGCGGATATAAGCCAAGGCGCGGAAATGAGTCAAGCCGTGGCGAGCTCGGAATACTCTGCGCTGCAGCTTCTGCGAACTCAGATTTTGCAAGCTCTGACGGCGCCTTTCGGCTTTTCTTCGCGAGCAGTACAAATCCTGGCATTACAATTTTGTCATTTTGGTTAAAAACCGCTTTAAACTGCCCTGGATAGAGAAGCTTATGCTGTTTTTGAAGCGAGTATTCCAAAAGTTCCCCACAAATAAAAACTGGGGCTATTTTTGGTAACAAGTCACAGCGATTTGTTTGCGTCCTTTTGCACGTCTTGCAGAAAGCACTTTACGACCTCCAGGAGTCTCCATACGGGCTCTGAAACCGTGAGTGCGTACACGTCTTTTATTATGTGGTTGGAAGGTTCTTTTCATGATTCTAGTTCCCCTTTGAACGACCCATTAACAGATTGTAACCATTAAACAATTTGAGCTTTACTGCTAGCGAACAACCGGTAAAAACTTACAACATTCCGCTAACAGGTGGCAAAATCTACCAAAAGCAAAGGTTTATTGCAAGCAAGCTCACACCTCTAACACATATAATTTATTATATAATTTTAATAGAATTTATTATAATGTTGACATTTTTTATAAATTTTAATATTATTAATTCATATTTTAATAGTTACTTAATAAAGACTTTTTATGAAACTTCTACAAAAAACCAAATCAAAGCCTATCCAATTAATATTTGCTGCTCTTCTTTTGTCAGCGATTTTAGCTCCACGGCATTCCAGTGCACAAACCCTGCGCCTCGCAAATGTCATGGAGTTGTCTGAACAAGTTACTGTTTCCGGAAAAGAGCTGCAAATTTCATATTTATTGCAGTGTGGAGAATCTTATTCTGGAACCGTCTTCGCACGCGGAGAAAAAGCTCAGCATTGGTTTGTCGGCGTCCTCATAAATAGCGACAATTTTCGTTGCACAAGTGCGGCAAAGCTAGCCTTCATAAAACATCCAATTATAATTTCAAAAGACACACTCAAAAAAGAATCAAACTCTCAAAAAATGCTTTTTTCTCCTATTCAAGAAACAAGCAATAGCCAAAGCTTAACTTGGACTAAGGCAAAGCATGTCAAAGTAAATTCTGAAACCAATAATGCGACACCGCGCTTTATAAGTTACGACAGTGGCTGCGGTGAGTTTGTGGGCGTGCTCATCAACCACCAAAGAAAGGATCGCCGATTTTATGGCGTCCTGGAGGGATTTAAGAAAAAAAATAGCAGTCAATCTTCTTGTGTTAAAAAACGGGCAAAAACCTATCTGCCGCGTGAATTTGTTAGCCACGACTTCTGGCAAGGCGCAAAACTTAGAGCTCCCGTAAATGACGATGGTCAAAACGAACTTTCCTATAAATTAGTGCCGATTAGTTTAAAAAAAATCCGTTATAAAAATGCATCATCTACAAATAAACAAAGCACTATTCAGGTTCCATATTTCCGCACATGTCGGCAAGCTCCTTTGGGCCTCATTGTCCAAGACAAAGGGAACAACAATTTTGCAATTGGGGTAGTTATCGCTGAAAAAAGTGGCCAAAAATGCCGACAGGGTCGTAAATTTGAATGGCAGACCATTATTAGCTCGATGCAGCTTCCGCAAAAGGCAAAGCTCACCTCAATACGAAATCTGCATAAAAATTCTAGTTTAAATATCCATGCTCCAAACATCGGCCCGCTAGGCAAAGCCGAAGATTTGCGCTTAAAAGTTGTAACAGATTCTTGTCAAAAACTACTCGGAACTCTGTATAGCGAGCAATCTAAATTTACTTCAATTGGGATTATTACTGAAACTGACACACAGTGTCAGATAAGTTCCACTCATAACAATATCAAACTCATCGCTGAACAAAGACTCAGCTATCATCCGCCTTTTATTAAAGATTTTATTCAAAAAGACATTTATCCTTTCCAAATGTAAAAATAAATATTTTACTTCGATAACCATATTTTCTCTTGGTGCAATGCCCATGCATACTTGGATAGAAATTGATGCTGTTGCTCTTTCACACAATGTCGAATCTTTTATTCGCTTGGTGGACAAAAAGCGTTTTGCTCCTGTACTCAAATCAAACGCTTATGGACATGGATTAAGCGAAGTTTATAGTATAATACAAGATCACCAACTCGAGTGGATCTGTGTCAATTATCTCTCAGAAGCGCAAGTGCTGCGAAAATTAGGTTTCAAGAATAAAATACTTATAGTCGGCCCGACAAAACGAGAAGAATTTGAAGTTGCTGCCGAGATCAATGCAGCTGTTTTTGTAAATAGCTGGGAGCATTTGTATAGCATAGAGGCTCTTAAAAGAAAGCCAGACCTTCATATTAAAATAGATACAGGAATGTCGCGGCAAGGATTTTTAGCTGACGAGTTGCCTACGCTTTTAGATTATTTTAAAAAGAAGAAACTATCACCTTCTGGGCTTGCTAGTCATTTTTCTAACGTCGAAGATGTTTCGGATTCGGAATTTGCCTCTCTACAATTAACTCGGCTTAAACAAGCACAATCCGCTTTTGAAACTCAAGGTTTTCACACCCTAAATCACATCGCATCGAGCGCATCAACTCTCATCATGAACGAATCTCGACTAGACCTTTGCCGGGTCGGAATTTCTCTATATGGATTATGGCCATCGAAATTAACGCACCTATCACACTATAAATCCTCTTCTGACACTATCGATCTCAAACCGATTCTATCGTGGCAGACTAAAATATCACAAATTAAGAAAGTAAAAAAAAATGGCTTTATCGGCTACGGCTGTAGCTATCAAGCCAATCGCGACATGCTGGTCGCTGTTTTGCCGGTCGGTTATAATGAAGGTTATAGCCGCTTAGCGAGCCAAAATAACGCCGTCGTTTTAATTGACGACAATCGTTGTCCTATCGTCGGGCGAATATGTATGAATATGATGATGGTGGATGTTTCGCATGTTGCTAATGCGAAAATTGATATGCAAACAACCTTAATTGGCCAAAACGGCTCACAAAATATAAGTGCGGAAGAATTTTCCTCTTGGCATGAGACTATTCACTATGAAGCTCTTACTAGGTTGCATGAAAAAATTCCGCGCATAGTCAGAAATAGAAGATAAAATCTATGCAAGATCAAATCTTAGAAAAACAAGCCGACTATATTGACCCTGCGCAGCTTTGCCAAATTGAACTGCAAGTGCCTGATATTCACAAAGCACTAGATTTTTATTGGCGCGCTTTTGGCTGGAAAAAGTCCCCTAGCGAGCTTTTTCCTTATCACATTTTAGACGTTTCTAGTACTTGCCCTTATGGAATTGCATTAATTGAAAATCCCAACATGACGCTCAAAGATGCAAATAAGCGGCTAATATTGTTTTTTCGAGTTGAAAATTTGACTCAGTGCAGTGAAAGAATTATTGAGCATGGCGGACGAATAGTCAGAGAAAAACAGTTTATCCCAGGTTATGGAACAACTAACGTAGCTGAAGATCCATGCGGCCATCGCTGGGGATTTTTTGAAGCAAAGAAGGCTGAAGTATTTAAACCATAACAACGTTTGTTCTTATTCGTTAAAATTCTGTACGTGTAAGCGCCAATGTCTATTTAAAGAGCTTTGCAAATACATGGCCGCTAGGGGCGGAAATAAAGCTAAAAAAAACACCAGGTAGACCGTTGTCTTTTCATAGCCATTTTGGCGCTCAAGAATGCGGATTTGGCGCGCTAAACTCATAAAATTAAACACACTCAATGGCGGCAAGAGCCCGAATAAAATTTGGTGCCAAGAAAGTTTTCGCCATTGGGCAGATTTATGCCAAGCTACTTCGTTTTGCGCATCGCTATACCAAAGCAGTATGTTGCAGCCAAGAGTTAGAAAAAACTTAATAATGCTTCCCAATCCGAAGGTTCTTAGAACCCCTAAACGCAATCTACCCCGTAAGGTCAAATAACTGGGCGCCACGATCTGTGGGTTTAATTTAATTGGCGCGAAAACCACTTTTTCTTGCGGAGCAACTTCTGCTGATGGCTCATTGTAACTTACATCAAGCTCTGTATGTGCTTTTGCTGTGTTTTTTGTTCTTACAATAAAATCGCTGGGAAAATCTTCGAGATCTAAGCGAACCTGAGGCAGATCCTCAAATAAAATTGGCTTTTTATTTACAACTATTTGATTTTTTGTTTTTTCGAAATCCTGTGACGCATTTTGATTCAAATGATTATTGCTTTTATTTTGTTCTGGCAAGGCTGCTTTTTGCGCTAAATCTGGCTCTACCACAGCACCAAGTCTTACAAGTCTTTCAATACTACTTTCGACACTTGACTTAAATTCGAAAATTGCTTGATGGGTCTCGACTTCGTATTCTGCGACTTTGCGTTTAATGACCATAGCATCAGGGTCTATTTCTTTTTTTAAATGTATTTGCGACGGCGCAGGAGTTTGTTGTTCGAATTCAGTAGATTTTTTAAAAGCTTGTTTGAGTTCGACGGGGCCTTCGATTTTGCCATCTTTAAACGAAAAAAAACCTTGCATACGTAATCGATTAGCAGTTTTTTCTTGTTGCTCGAGCGCATTATCAGACCGATCTCTGACTTTCATCTTTGTTCCTTTAAAGCCGAGTATTAACTAAAACTAAGGAGCTATTTAATTGAACTTCTATGTGATATTGTATTGTTTTAATTTACCAGTTTTTAGTATTTTAGGTAAAATGTTTTCGGACTCTATGCATGAACTTAAAAACCTTTATCGAATCTATCAATGAACGCAAGTTTCCAACGCCATGGCCTGGGCATTTTATTGCACAAAAATGGCAGACTGAAACTAGTGGTACAGCCTTCGTTTCTATAAATCCAAATAATAACGAAGTATTATCTAAGGTTTTTTACAAAAAGAGCACCTTTGAAACCGCGACTCAATCTGCTCAAATAATTCGGCCGCACTTAGCCAAACAAAATTTCGAACAAAGAATAGAAAAACTTCGCTCCTTGCACCAAGCTCTTGCCGATTATAAAACAGATTTGGTTCGCTGCCTTAATATTAGCGCAGGCAAACCCGCCTGGGAAGCCCAACAAGAAGTCGAGTCGACTTTGACTTACCTCAAACATCTGAGTCAGCACAGTGATGGGTTGCAAAAAGATTTTTTGCAAAGCCTAAAGTCTCGCCACGGAGGTGGCAGTTATCAGCTTCAGCCAATAGGCACAATTGGTGCTTATTTGTCATTTTCGACTCCCTTTGCTTCTTTTGTACACACCAGTACTGCTGCGATTTTGTCGGGAAATCCCTTGATATTAGTCATTCCACCTGCCGCGACGCTTTTAGGTATTTTTTTTAGTTTTATACTTGAAAATTTGGAATTTGAAGAAGGCTCTTTCGCGAACATTTTTACCGATTTCAAAGGCTTCTATGAACTTATCGAAAATAAAAGTATTGCCGCGATATTATACACGGGCTCACTCGAGCACTGTAACAATTTAATAAAAGACAGCTCGCGCTGGACTCGTAAAAAACTTCTTATTAAAAGCGGCGGCAAAAATGCCACGATAATTCATTCAAGCGCGGATTTAGATAAAGCTGTTCAAACAACAATAATAGGCGCATTTCAATCTTGCGGCGAGCTTTGCAGCGCAAGCAGCCGTGTTTTCGTTTATAGATCTCATATTCCCGAATTCAAAGAAAAACTACTAGCTGCGCTGGACCAAATGCTCATTGGTCCAAGCGATGCACATTTATATAGCCCTCAAAGCGAGCCTAACACACTTGGCCCTCTGCATAGCAAGAAAGCCGTCGAACGATTTTTGCGTTTCCAAACTATGGCTCTGCGAGATGCAGATGAATCTT
The DNA here is from genome assembly GCA_018060885.1 of Oligoflexales bacterium. Classification (GTDB taxonomy): domain Bacteria; phylum Bdellovibrionota_B; class Oligoflexia; order Oligoflexales; family JAGOVF01; genus JAGOVF01. The sequence goes on from JAGOVF010000010.1 coordinate 34,187, forward strand.
GGCAAATGGGAAAAGCATTAGAGCGATTGAGTTCTGGAAACTTCGTCAATCCAGGTGTGCACTATTTTAATAAATTCAGCAATGAAGGCGCGCACCAAAGTAATGTTCTATTCAGTCCTGATCTTTGTGTGTATCCCTATGATGTATTAGAAGATGTCATTCAATGGACTAATGAATGTCAAAATCCCTTTGTAGTCTCCTTTATTGGTGAAAGCAGTGCAATAATCGATCGTAGGCATATGTTAAGTGCAAACAATATTCTTATATATTTACCGACAACGCACGTTGAGTTTATTCCGCCACAAATTTCTGCCGGAGATCATAATCAACATTTTGGCCATGGTTTATCTTTGGCTTTTCAACTTAGCAAAGTCCAGGTACTTACTCATGCCTAGTTTCTATTAATTAACAAACAAGCAAATCTTACCGACTATTAGGAGAGATCCGATGAATTTAGACATCAATACTAAAGCACTCAATTGGGCAAAAAGCTCTGCCATAGATGAAACATCGCGCCAAGAAATTTCTGAGCTAATCAATCAAAACAACTCAACTGAACTAAATGATCGTTTTTACCGTGATCTAGAATTTGGGACCGGTGGTTTGCGCGGTGTTTTAGGCGCAGGTAGCAATCGCATGAATATCTATAATATTCGCAAAGCAACTCAAGCTTTAGCCGACTATCTTAATGAGTTTCACAACTCTAAAACTCAGTTAAAAGTTGCAGTTTCTTTTGATTCTCGTCGTTTTTCATCGGAGTTTGCAAAAGCAGCTGCGGAAGTACTTGCCGGCAATGGAATTCAAGTCTTTATGACCAAAGAACTGCGGCCGGTGCCTATGCTTTCATTTATGACGCGTTATTATAAGTGCCACGCTGGCATCTGTATAACAGCGAGCCATAATCCACCTGAATACAATGGTTACAAGGTCTATTGGCAAGATGGCGGTCAACTTGTTCCGCCGCATGATCTAAAAATTATCGCAAAATATAATGCTATCAACGATTATGCTGCAATTAGGTCTTTAGAATTTAAACTCGGCTTAAAAAGCGAAAAAATTATTGTCGTAGATGAAGAACTCGATAGCGCCTATTTTTCAGAATTAGATAAATTACAACACGACAAATCCGCGACAAAAAATCTCCGCGTTGTCTATTCCGCACTTCACGGCGCAGGCCAATTCCCCGTCAGTCGAGCATTAAAAAATTTTGGTTTTAATGATGTACATTTTGTCGAAGAGCAAAGCGCTCCGAACGGAAACTTTCCAACTGTTAAATCACCAAACCCAGAAGACACTCCTACTATGAAATTGGCCCTTGAATTGGGCGTAAAAGTAGCAGCAGACGTCATTCTGGCAACGGATCCCGATGTAGATCGTCTCGGCGCTATTGTTAAACATCACCATGATTTTATAGTTTTAAATGGCAACCAAATTGCGTCTCTACTCACAGATTACATTTTAAAAAAATCATCTGCACTTGATCTTAAAGACGGTCTTGTCATTAAAACAATAGTTACAAGTGACTTACTGTCTGCCATTGCGAGAAGTTACGGCGTTGAAACCAAAGAAACATTAACTGGGTTTAAATGGATCGCAGAACTAATAGAAAAACTAGAATCGGGACAAGACAAGCCCTACAAAAAATTTCTGTGCGGCGGAGAAGAAAGCTACGGCTTCCTTACTGGCAGGTTTGTCCGCGACAAAGATGCCGTATCTAGTGCTGCGATTTTTTGTGAAATGGCTTCAAGCTACAAAGAACAGGGACTAAGTGTCATTGATGCTCTAGATAATATTTATCAGCAACATGGCGTTTTTGCAGAGTCCCTACATACGATCACCTTGAAAGGGCAGGATGGTCTCGCAAAAATAAATGCTATTATGCAAAATCTAAGACTTCATCCCCCGCAGAAAATTTGCGGCTCAGAAATTGCTGCTTTGATCGACTTCCAAGAACAAAAGTTGACTCGATTCAACAATTCAGAAACTTTAAATATTCCAACAGAACTGCCAAGCCTGCCTAAATCCGATGTATTGCAAATTTTTCTCCTAGATGGCAGTAAAATTAGTATCAGACCATCTGGAACTGAACCAAAACTTAAGTTTTACTTCGCCACCTATGAGAAGGTGACAAAAGAACTTTCTGCGGCAGAAGCGAAAGTTCTAACAAAAAAGCGGCTTTCTACTATGCAAGCAAGCTTTGAAGATAAACTCTCATCCTGAGCGCTTCGTCATCCTGAGCGAACGCGAAGGACCTCTGCGTCATCCTGAGCGAACGCGAAGGACCTCCTCGCACTTAAATATCTTTACAAGCCGAGGTTTGGACTCTCTAGAGTCCAGTTTTTTTTAATTTTGACCACTTTGCATTTCAAATCGCCGCCCATTATGAAATAAGAACATCCTATCTAACAATGCTAGATAGGCACTTAACTTATAATTTTTTTTGGGAGGGGATATTAATGAAATTAGGCCAAATTTTTATTTCTTTGAGTATTTCAATGTCCTTGTGCGCCCAGTTATTAAGCGCCCAAACTGATGAATTCCCTGTTCTTTCCTGTACTGCAGATTTCGGAATTTTAATGAATGACGCAGGTGATTGCTCTACTTATACAAATGGCTGTCAACGCGCCGACCTAATTGCTACTGGATATAAACAACAGTGCGACATAGTCTATCTAAATGATCCCTATTTCGAAATCGACGACACTAAGACTTATTTGCCAGAATATTTACCTACGATCAATAACATAAGAATCACTCGCACAACTCAAAAACTATCATGCGAATTTTGTGAAGTAGAACCACTTGACGTCTTTGAACTACAGTTTACTCACTCTGCTTGCGGTCGGCGCGTACTTGATCTCGAAATCGATTCAAATGACACTAGAAAAACGGAAAAAAACATTTATGTCATATACCGAGATTATGGAGATTGTGATGGCCCACATGTAAATCATAAATATCGCTTTAAGTGGGATGCCTATAATACAATGAATGATATCTACACAGTGATGAATCCCACTATTGCGCCTTATTAGTAATATTAAAAAATGCGAAATGCCATAGTGGCACGAGATAAATTGATCTTCTGGAGGAAAGTTATGAAATTGTTTCAATCTGCGAGTTTTTCAGCATCCATTTTTTTTATAGCGTTTAGCGCCCAGGCATTTGCCATAGACGAATCTAATATTCGCTATTGTCCAGCTGATGCCGGAAGTCTTATGAACAGCGATGGAGAATGCAAATTTTACACAAATGGCTGCGAAAGGCTCGATCTCGTTGCTGCAGGTTATAAGGATCAGTGTAACGTGGTCTATCTTTCAAATCCTTTTGTTGAAATTGACGACGCACAAGCTCCGCGCGTTGAAAGTTTAGTTACAATTAATAACATAAAAATAAAACGCTCAGTTCAACACGGCTGCGATGTTTGTGATGTAGAGCCCATAGTAGTCGTCAAACTTCAATTTACTCACGTTTCTTGTGCAGAACACACTTTCGAGCTCACTATTGACTCAAATGATGTCCAAAAGGGCGTAAAAAATATTTATATAAAAGACCTATCTCTTTTTGATTGTTTTGGTCCACTCACCGAGCGTAAATATAATTTCCAATGGTCTGAGTATGAATCTGCTAATCAGGTTAAATTCTATACGGTTGCGAATCCCGTATTGAATTAAATTTTAAACTTTTCCTCCCCCATATTGAAATTATATTTTCTTGAGGGGGGGGACTATAATTTTAACGACCTATATTCTCCCCCGCAATCCATCCCGTCGTCCATGCATTTTGAAAATTAAATCCACCCGTGACACCATCGATATCGAGAATTTCTCCCGCAAAAAAAAGCCCCGGACATACTTTGCTTTGCATGGTTTTAAAATCGACTTCTTTAAGTTCTATCCCACCTGAAGTCACAAATTCAGATTTAAATTCACCTTTGCCTTTAACTTCCAAAGCAATATTCTTCAAGGCCCTGCTAATATCAATACAAGATTGGTTAGACAAATTTCTCCAACAAATTTTTATATCAATACCAAAGATTTCAAGAAAGCGTTGCCAAAATCTTTTTGAGATTGCTGCAGGAGGTGCTGCTATTAGTAATTTATCTGCATGTGAAACACGCATTTTTTTAATTTTTTCTAGTAGGTGTTCTGCTTGTAAATGCGGAGCAAAATCTAAAACTAAATCAGCTTGGTAGTTACTGTCATAAAGATCCCGCGCTGCAAAAGCCGAGAGTTTCAAAATCGCCGGACCGCTGAGACCCCAATGTGTTATCAGTACCGGGCCAAGTGCATGAAATTTATTTTTTTCGCAACTTAAATGACAAGCCACTTCGACAAAGGATTGGCCCGCTAGGTCTTTAAGTAACGGGTGTTCTATACAGAAAGTAAATAACGACGGCTTCGGTGTGACTATGGTATGTCCAAGTTCCCTTGCTAATTCAAAACCCGCTTGCATTCCACCAGTAGCAAGCAAGATGCGATCAAAAATGTAAATATTTTGTCCGCATTCAATTGCAAACTTTGAATCATCGGCCTTTTTAATTCGGCGAACTATTTCTCCAAGGATAATTTCTACTTTTGCTTTCTTTGCGGAATCTACGAGTGTATCGATAATTGTTTGTGAATTATCGCTAAGGGGAAACATGCGACCGTCCGCTTCGGTCTTAAGTTGCACTCCACGTTCTTCAAACCACTTGATGGTATCGCGAGGCTGAAAATATGAAAAAGGCCCACGCAACTCTCTATATCCACGCGGATAGTTCTGTACGAGCTTTGCAACATCAAAACACGCATGGGTCACATTGCAACGACCACCACCGGAGATTTTAACCTTAGTAAGAGGGCGACGAGTGCCTTCAAGCAACTTAATATTTGCATTTGGATTGCAATCTGCAGCGCGAATCGCCGCAAAATAGCCCGCAGCTCCTGCGCCGATGATTCCTATTTGCATATTATTGCATATAATCAAACCGTTAGCTCCTGGCGCATGTTTAACAGTTTACTGTCTTGACCAAACAAAAGACCCATAGTATGAGAAGTCTCGTAATAGGCAAATACCTAATCTTTTTTGAGATACGAATTATAATTAAAGGAGCGCTTTAAGATGAGTCAAGTAAGAAAATTTTTCTCGATTTTAATAATGACAATAGCTAGTCAAACCTCTTTCGCTGATTCCGTTTGTCCGACTGGCTTTAGCGTAACTTTTGACGAACTTTCTTTTGAAAGCACAGCACTCATCTATGACGAGCCGCTTTTTATCTCAGAAACAAGCGCGGTCGAAGTTGAAGCAGGCGAGCTGAATATTGAAAAAGATTCACTTGGATATAGCTATTTAAGTACTGTTGCGGTTTGGACAGAATCTTTTAAACTTGATCAAGAATATAAGTCTAAATGTGTTTATGTTCCAAGTTTCGCAGGTAAAAACTCGATCTCTGCTGAAATTTCATGGAGAACTTCAGAGAATCCTATTTTAAAAGTCACTCAAAAAATTGGCGTCAATAAAACAGAAGAACTCGTTTTTATAGTAAATCTCGTAAAAGCTGCAAATGCCGGCTGGATTATTCTTTTGACAGAAGAACCAGTGAAAATTTTTTCCAACGAAATTATCGAAGTTAATGGCAAGCAGCTTCAACAATGGATTTTCTTGGGTGTAGCAAACAAAGGTTCTTTTTACGCCGAATCTAATAATTTCTGCTGGGATGACAAAGCCAGAATGATTGCAAGCGAACAAGCTTATTCCTGGTATTATGATTTTGGTATTTACGATGTTAAGCGTTCCAAAACTTCAGAAATTTACGATGAAGATCAAAATAACTTTATGGTCGAATCCACTGTTGAAATTCTACTTGAGACTAACGATGTAGTGGAGATGACTGTAGAAACTTTGATTGACATAGGAAGCTGCGAAGTTGCTACAAAATAGGTTCCTCTTACTATTAAATCTACGGGCGGCTGCTTTCAATTATTTAAAGTCTTCCGCCCACAATCACTCTAAAGCAAATCATGATTTCCAACGCGCTCTTTGCCTTTGACTTCAATAGTAATTCTATCTTCCAAAATAAAATCGACTTCATCACCAAAAGTTGATCGCCAAAAATTTAGAGAACTTTGGCTTTGATAATCAACATAGGTTGCAAGTTCATTACATATGTATGATTCAAAAGCTTCACCAAATGCCTTTTATCTGTTTTTTATTTCTCCCGCTGATTGTATTGCGTTAACTACTCCGCAATCAAAAAAATAGTACTTGCTCTTAGAAATGACCTTTCCTTTTTTTGTTTATTGCCATGGCGTTATCTTCTCTGCAATTAAGGTATCTTTCGGGATTGAGTAATAGTCTTGCACCGCAGTGACCGCAACTTCTGCATCAGAAGATATATTTTGATAGTTGATAATTTGATCGTTCGACAAGGCCGCAAATTCAAAGAATCGACTAAATGCAGTGTTCCTAAATAACTCTGTTTATTGTAATTATCTGCAAGGGTGGGGAAGTATTAAGACAATAGAGGGAAGAAGCGTAAATAATAGGGGAGGGTCGTCTCAGCTATTTACTTTCGAGTCATACAAGAAAGTAAATAGCTGAGACAAATTACGATTTAATCTAGATAAAGGACTATTGAGCAACAACTCCGCAAGCTATATCAGAGCTTTTATCTGTGAATTCACCATATTTGCCTCGTAGGTTGAAACGCAAAGTACATTTCGGCTCTGCCACTCCCCATGTAGCCCAATTTTCATTTGGTTCATCACAAACTGCCAAGAAATCTTTATTTGAGTGAATATCTTCATCTGGGTTAACAATAACTGCGTTATTTTCGCATGCGGACAATGTTTTCAAGCCTTGAGTGTTAGCACTTAGTAAAACATACATGTCGCGCATGTACGCTCCGGTCAAAGTAACTACCAATTCGTTGCCAATAAAAGCTTCTAATATGTTAGTATACGAAAAAGAGCCATCAACTTGGTCGTGATTCTTCAACTTACATTCAGACGTGCCGTCGTTATTCAAATCTTCACAAGTCAAATCTGCAAATTCACATACCATTTCAGAATATGCACCAGGCGCGCACTTTAAACCTGCTTTCGAAAAGCTTTTGTCTTCAAGAGCATTATTATCTGCAAAAATTTTCCATTGAGCCCCGATATTATCAACAAAGCGCTTAGCCTGAGCACCTTCCCATAATGGAACCGAACTTTGAGCACTCACCAATGTACTAGCAAAAAGCGATGCACCAAAAATAATTGCTTCGAATGATTTTTTCATAATTTTCTCCGATTTGAGATGTTAGTAGAATGCTGCGATTTAGAAGCCGCTTCCTGATATCAAAACGAAAAGTGCTTGGATACATAAAAACGCCCATTTTTAATTTTTTTCAATATTTTAAGGGATGGACTATTGTTGGAACGGCGATCAAAGCTCCAAGTCCGAAGGATTCGTTTTTATACTTTTTGTACATTTTGTAGAAAAAATCGACAATTTTTTAATTTTGCTTTTCTAAATTTTCGTCGCTTACATCCCAAGTATCAAATGCGTAACCTTAACGCTCAGTTTCTACACATGCAATTAATAGTCTATCTTCGACCTTATAAAAATAATCACCACTCAATCTATAGATACCTTGTTTCCCTAAATTTTTTTCTGTGCATCTTGCTGTATAATAAAACCGATAAAATCGGAAATGTTGCAACGTTTTTCATAATAAAACACCTTTCTTAGATAAAAAATGAAACTATTAATTCTTTGCTCAAATATCAAAATACAAATGCAAAATCATCAAAGTGTCCATCAGTCTAAGGGTTTCGTTTTTACGCCGCCACAATTCTAGTTGCAAGCCCGGTAATAGATGCACATTCATACTGACGCTTTTGCGTTGTAAAGCCTCATCTTCATATTTCATCTGCTCGAGATACACATTAAACAGCAAACCATGCAGGCCAGCATAGCTTACTTGCAACTCCGAAATCTTAGAGCTCGGATGGACAAAAACCGGCTCGTTTATGCCACCGTTATTTAGATATTCAACAGTCTTATTCACTTCTCGCCAATTACGCTCAGCGTAGACTATGAAGTCATTAAAATTTGCTCCCAGCCCAAACGCTTGCATATCGATTTGTGTTTTTTCTGAGCTTGTTTTCCATAGTGAAGCGTTTAAATGCCAGGCCATCGTCACGCCTCTAAAACCACCGTGAGCGGAGTAGCCTTTTTGTCTGTCTGCTTCTAGGTCTTCAGGATTACCTTCCATCAGGGTCGCGCGAAAAAATGGCACGTTTGGCGTACCACCAAATTCTAATCCATCTGTCAGTGCAAATTGATCTAGACCTATACGCTCCCTAATCCAAAGGCTGTGATTTGGCCTTCGCAGGCCATAATTAGGCTGACCACGAAAGGCTTTGAGGTAGAGGTTCATGGGTAATTGATCTATCATCACCGCAAACTTTTCGCGAAAGCGCCGCGAATTGTTATCATCCTCAAGTAACTTTTCAGACTTGCTGCGACCGAGCGCTTGTAAGCCATAAATGAGGTGCAAATAGTTAACAAAGGGACGCACGCGCAATGTTAGTTCAGCGCCCATAGGAAACTGCTTAGTGCTATTTTCTTCTTGCATACGCATATAGCGCCCATCAAAATGCAGATCGTAGTAACTTAAGTCTTGCAGCGGATCTTGCACTTGGAAGAGTTGAACTGAACTCAAAACATTGTAGCTATAATACTTTCCCCATTGATTGCGTGCACCACCTCCTGCTGGATCTATATGACAGCCTTGACAATCAAGGGTGCAGCGGCGCTCAAGCACTGGCCTCTGCCCTCTGCCTGGATTATGACAGCCAGCACAATTTTCGGCTTCTTTAAGGGCAAGAGTAGGTGTGCCAAAACTCGGCAAGGCGTGTAGAATTAATACTAGAAAATATATGAGCTGCACTCGTAGCCTTTTATTTGTGTCTTGTTAATTAATTTATCAAAAAGGAAGCCGTGACGCCAATGCGCGCAAAACTAACCCTTCTATTGATTTTAACTATATGTACTGCCTGCGCTGAAAACGACGAGCCGGCGCAATTACAGAATGTACCTAGCGGGCATACTCTGCTTCTTGCGGGTGTGGCGCACGCTTATGGGGCAAATAAGGCACCCAGATACTGTAGTCTATGCCACGGTGAGCAACTCGAAGGATCTTCAGTCGCTACTCGCTCTTGCTATTCTTGTCATGGTAAAAAGTGGTCCGACATTTCGGGAACTAATAGCTTTGCACCGAGTAACCATACGACTATTCATCAGGACTTCCGACATGATCCTGCTTTAAATTCCCCGGAAGCGTCTTGCAGTGAATGCCATGGTGAAAATTTGCAGGGCAGCGGTGGTACTTCTCCTATTCCCGGGTGTGTAACATGCCATATTGATTTATGGAGTGACTGATAGATGAAACCACTGCCACTTTTGTGATTTCTTTTGAATCTATCAAAATCACTGCTAGTTGGCTTTTTAAATAAAATAGAGTAACCTATTGTTATATATGAATCTTTCGGCGCGGAGTCCGCTATTTCACTGATTGATGCACTTTAAAGTCCGGCAACTTGCGTGGGGACTCACTCGGGGTATAAATGAAAAAATCTGAACACAATTTCCGTTTAATTAATATTATTACTCTGTGTTTTTTTGCCGGTTTTTACGGCACTCCTTCACAAGCTAAAAACAGTTTTGAATCTTTGCAAAAAGAAGAAGTTGTTAAGAAAAAACTTTTTCCGAAGCAAAAAACTTTCGAAATCTCTGCGCCTGATTTTGGTTTAATTCTTAACGAGTCTTACGTCGAAACTTATCTTATGCATTTTGGTGCGACTTATTTTTTAAGTGAAAACTGGGGCGTCGGCGTAGATGCAGCTTTTGCGATCTCGCAAAAAGATAAAGCAGAGCGTGAATGTATCGAAAATTTTTATAACGATCCAGATTATATAGTCGCAGCAGAGTGCGGCCCTTCAAGCGAAGTGACTGATGCGATGGCGGCTAATGCCGGAACTTTTGCCAATATGGGGCCTGCTTATGTACCTATACGCCAAATCGACTCGATGTTTGCCGTCATGGCAACATGGAGCCCTTTGTACGGCAAACAGCTTTTATTCTACCGTGGTACAAGCTATTTTGATTTATTTTTAAACGCTGGGCTTGGGCTAACGAGCTCAACTTTTTATCCAAAATCTACGACGCTTTTAAATGGCAACCCTGCACGCGGGCCTGTCGAAGCTGCAGCTGACGGAGTGGGCGCGCAACCAGAACAAGTCGATCTCTACGGAAAAAATGGACGGCCCGCAGCTGAAAGCCAGAGCAATATATCGACCATCTTAGGTGTCGGACAAAAATATCACTTTGCAGAACGCTTTCACATTAAAGTCGAACTCAGAAACTACATCCTACTCGGAACTGATTCTGGTTTTGACAGCTTCTTTACGCTTTGGGGCGGTTTTGGGGTTCGTTTTTAATTACCGCGATGGAGAGAGGTCTATAGAAGACCCCTACTAAAACCTATATTTTGTTCCATTATTTATTCTTGAAGTAATCACCCATACAGTTGAGTTGATTCAAGTTCGTTTTTTCAGTCCAAAAAGATTTATCTGTACAAGACCATCTATCTTCCTCTGTTGATCCTTGGTAAAAAACGGTGCAACCATAGGCTTGAATTGTAACAGTACCGTCCAAGATCAAAGGATCATTTTTACTCCAGCCCATTGTCCATCTGGGGTTTTCCCATCCATAATCTGCAGCTCTTTTGTCATTTACTAAAGTTCTATCCCAAGTCCAGCTGGTAGCATAACATTTAGCGAAGATAGTAGTGCTCACCAGCGTCAAGCTCATGGAAGCGACGATTTTGAAAATGGATGATTTGAACATTTGTTGAACCTTTCATAAGTTAAATTCATAGCCATGCCAGCCTGCGTATATCAAATTGATAGAGATGCCGCAACTTTTTTTGGACTCCTAATTAACTTTCATACTCCCGATAAGCCTTAAACGGCTTTAAAAGGAGATGTCGTCTAAGTCCACTGACGCCATATTTCGATCTAATCGGTGGAATTATTTAATAAAAACAAATTATTAAAGAAGGCTTTGACGACTTAAAGGACTGTTCAAAATCAACGAGAACAAGGCAGACCGAAACGAGAAAACCGCAGTGTACCTTTTCGGTACATGAGGATTTTCTTTGAAGATCCTTCGGCTACCCTCAGGACTCGGCTTTAGCGCAGATGCACTAAAGCCTGCTTATCGTTGATTTTCAACTGTCCTTTTAAAAAGGGATGTCGTCTAAGTCCGGCACCGACGCCATATTCAAATCGAAGCTGTCGCGCGCAGGGCTATTGTTCGATGGTGCTGAACCAGATGTCGGAGCCATGTTATCGTAGCCGCTGTTTTGTGCTTGGCCAGAAAAAGAAGCGCCTGAATTCGCCATTCCTTGTGAATAGTCAGCCTCTTCACCGCGACCGCCACCGATAAATTGAATATTTTGTGCTACGATTTCAGTTATATAGCGCTTTTGTCCGCTCTGGTCATCCCAGCTGCGGGTTTGAAGACGACCTTCAATAAAAACAGAGCGACCTTTTTTTAAAAACTTCGCGCAATTTTCCGCCAAGCGATTCCAAACAACGACCCGATGCCAGTCGGTTATGTTCTGCGCTTGTCCGTCCGCGCCTTTGCGGTACTCGGTCGTCGCAATATTTAATGTTAAAACAGGAACTTGATTTTGTGTATAACGTAACTCGGGATCGTTACCGAGGTTGCCTAGGATGTGTACTTTATTAAACGAGCCGGCCATTTGCATCTCCTTATTTTGGTGTCAATGCGGCTGAGTATAGCCAAAAACATCCG
>JAGOVF010000103.1 GCA_018060885.1 Oligoflexales bacterium
GTCGACGAGTATAAGATAAAGTATTTTCGTTCATCTACAGGAATAGATTATTCATATGACTTTAATCAATGTGGTACTGCGTTAGTCTATACCGCGGCAGATAATAGTGGGACATTTCATGACAAAGTCTTGCTTTACGCTTCAAAAGTCGCAGATTTGAAAGTTGAGAGAGATTTCATAAAAGCGAAGATAGAAGAAAGTCATTTATTTATCAACGCAGCAGCGGTAAAGGCTGGAAAATATCCTGTTGTTATGGACAGCGAAGTCGTGGGAGTTTTTGCGCACGAATCTTTTGGGCATAAGTCTGAAGCAGACTTCATGATTGGTGACAAGGGAGGAGAAGAGGCGTGGGGAATTGGAAAAAAAGTCGGGAATAAATGTTTATCTATTGTTGACTGTGGTATTGAGTTTGCTTCGAGTGGATACTGCCCATTTGACGATGAAGGCTTTCCAGCTCAAAAAACATATTTAATTAAAAACGGAGTGCTAGTCGGCAGGCTTCATTCGCAGCAGACGGCGCAATTCTTTGAAGAAGCACCAACAGGCAATGGCCGTTCAATAAATTTTGAATTTGAGCCCATCGTTAGAATGACGAATACCTATGTTGAGGCTGGAGAGAGTACTGTTGAAGAGCTTATTTCTAAAGTTAAACTTGGCATTTTTGCGAGGGATGTGAATCACGGTTCCGGGCTTAGTACGTTTACTATAGCTCCTCGCAAATGTTATATGATCAGAAATGGAAAACTAGCCGAACCAGTCAGAGTTTCTGTTATTTCTGGATCGGTGTTCGAGGCTTTAGAAAACGTTGAGGCTTGTTCTAAAAATATAGTAATTGAGAACTCCGTATTTGGAGGTTGTGGAAAAATGGAGCAATGGCCGCTATCAGTAGCTTTTGGCGGGCCAAAAGTGCTGGTCAATGATTTGATGGTAAGTTGAGGGATTAATGCGAGAAGAAATATTTTCCGTCTTAGAAAGAGACATAACAATTGAGGTTGCAGGCAACTCGGTAAATTCTGTTCGTAAGAAATCGATTGTTAAAAAAAGCGCCAGAATTTTCTGTGATGGAAAAATCTTTTCATCAAGCTATATAGGCGATTTAGAAGATTGTGCACTTGTAGATTCTGCGAGAAAGAATATTGATAGTGCTTTAGAATATAATTACGAGTTGCCTGAAATAACGCCTCAATCAAAAACTAATCTTATAAAATCTAAAACAGAAATTGAACTTTTCGCAGAAATCGATGGCACTTTAAATTGGTTGAAACAAAAGTATCCAGAATTCGTTTTCTCAGGAAACGCGAATCTAAAAAAAACTAAAAAAGAACTAGTGTACAAGGGAATTGGAAAGCTTGATCATGAATTTGACATCTGTTCTTGGAGTCTGATTTACCGGCATAAAAAATCACAAGGAATCATCGACGGTTATTTTGGAGCAGAAACAATTTGTGGTTTCGATATACAGGCCATAGCCCTCGATTATGCACCATACTTAGACTCTTTTGAATGCAATGTCGAATTACGCAGTGGCGAAATCCCAGTGGTTTTCATGAATCCAAATTCGCTTTTTACTAAAGTATTGGAGAGTGCAAGAGCCGATAATTATAAAAGAGAAATTGGTTTATTTAAAGGCAAGCTTGGACAAGCAATCTTAGATGAAAAGTTTTCTCTTTCGGATATTTCCTACAATCCAGAATTAATGGCTTTAGATTTATTTGATGCTGAGGGCTACATAAGATCGAATGCTGAACTTGAGCTTATTAAGAATGGGATCTTCACCAACCTTATTTGTGACCTAAATAACGCAGAGAAGTATAAGCTTAAACAAACAGGAAATTCGCAGCGTGAATTCGATACTGCATCCAGATTAGATTTTAATAGTATTCGAGTTAAAGCTGGCCAAAGGTCAGTAAAGGAAATTTTAAATGAATTGCCTGAATGTATTATTGTAGAAATGGCTGCGGGTGGCGCGTTTACTGATATTGGCGACTATTCAACGCCCGTTCAAAACGGGTTTTTAGTACGATATGGAAAAATAATTGGAAAGGTACCTCAAGTGACCCTTCTTTCTTCTGTAGGGAAAATGTTCGGAAGCAATTTAATTGAAATTGCGAAAGATGCGATTTCCTCCGTAGGTCCAAACCCTGCAATTTTTTCGAAAATGAATGTATTGATGAGTTAGTTGAAGAAGTGGTCGGGGCGACAGGATTTGAACCTGCGACCTCACGCCCCCCAGACGTGTGCGCTACCAGGCTGCGCTACGCCCCGACATACTTTAAATAACAGGGGGAAGCTCTTGGTTAGCAATAAATAATAATTTTGTCTAGCCACAATTCCTAAGCTGTCCTCTATTATATCAGTAATTTAGATATACTAGGCAAGTCCTGCCCTTTCAAATACCCATACTATCTTTGCTAAACTAAGTCTAAGCGATAACTACGCATAGATTTACAAGAGGCATTTCTATTGAGTTTGACTCACAAAAAATTAGCCGCTCATGCGACAAAAAAAATATATGTCACTTTAGTAACTAAGCACAATTTGTGTCTCTTGCTACTATGCCTATCTTTTAAAAATTTATTTGCAGTTGCTCACTTTAATCATCTAACAGCCCAATCACTGAAGATGTCGGTTGATCAATCAAATCACCCACACATTAGAGCTCAAACAAGATTTTGGAACAAAATTTTCTTTGAATTCAACTCGAACGTCATGATTATTCATGATGCGAATCACCCAGAACATATAATAGACTTAATTGACTTTCACTATCTTGCAAATAAAAATGCGAGAGCTGCGATCTTTAGCAAAACAGAAAAATCCAATATCACAAATAGATATCTTGAGAGATATCGCCTTGGGCTTAAACGCTTCTCGATAGCAGGTGCAAATGCTGTTAAATTCGGCCCAATTGAAGGTCGAATATTTCAGGTCTATTCTAATCGCCCCCATCTTCTTAAAAAGCTTTATAAAGGCCAACTCTCTATTAGATCGCAAAGCGGTCTCAGAGACTCAATGATAACCGCCGGAAAAAAAGCCCAAGAATTGTTGCCTCTGATGGAAAAAATATTTCGAGAAGAGAATGTGCCACCAATATTAACGCGAATAGCTTTTGTGGAATCCATGTTTAATGTAAGAGCACAATCAAAAGTCGGTGCTTCAGGTCTTTGGCAGTTTATGCCTGCTACGGCAAAAAGCTATATGATAATCACCAGAAATATCGATGAAAGACATTCGCCGCTCAAGGCAACTAGGGCTGCGGCTCGGCTGCTGCGCGATAATTTCGAACGCTTAAAAAGTTGGCCCTTAGCTATAACAGCTTACAACCACGGAGCGACTGGAGTATCAAATGCTATTCGATCAGTTGGGAGCAACGAGTTAGGAGAGATCATACTTAGATACAAATCTGCAGGTTTTGGATTTGCGAGTAGTAACTTCTACGCAGAATTCATCAGCGCGGCTAAGTCCTACGAGAAGCTTTTGCGATTTGGGGAAATTAAGCCGCACTACTCTGATCTCCGCCTTAGCTCGATTCGTTTGCCACATAAAATGAGCATTCAGAAGTTGGTGGATAAAACGCCCATAAATCAATCAATTTTGAAAGACTTAAATGGCTGTTTAAACGAAGAGAATTTTTTGAAGTATCGGAATCTAGAACTGCCAGCGAATTTTGAACTATTTGTGCCATCAGAAATGGTTAACAAGATTAAAGTAAGCTTGAGAAGTATAGCGGAGAAAAAGTATGCGTATAATGAATAATCAATCAAAGCGTGTATTCGTCGTACTTTTTACTCTGCTTTATGCGTATATTCTGCCTAGTAAATTGTTGTCAGATGAATTTGAAGGCAACACAATAATTAAATCGCAGTCAAAGATTGTCGCTCCAAAAACATCCATTGAAAATAGTCAAAGTAGAATTTTAAGCGACTTATCAGAATTAGAAGCTCTAACAAAAGAATTAGAGCAAAAAACAATTGTTTTAAGAAAGAGCATTGAAGAGTCAGCTCAATTAGACAATAGCGTAAGTCTGAAATTCTTAATGGCAGACGATTTGAAGTCAAGCTTAAACGCAATAGTTGTGAAAATAGACGATACAAAAATATTCGATACGGACTATAAGTCTGTCATATTGCGAAATTCGAATATAGAAACCCTTTATTCAGGCCCGCTTCCTCCGGGAAAGCGCAAAATTACGGCTCAAATTCATTTTAATGATGAAAGAGAAGGCGGAATTATTGGAGATCTAAACAAAAATATTCAAATTGTTGCTGAAATTGACATCGAGATTCCCTTTGGAAAATATAGCGCTAGTGTGGATTTGATATTAAAGAGAAACGCAAAAAAAGTCACAGAACTGGCGTTTGAAGTAAAGGAAAATGCAGATAAATAGAATGAAAAAAGTTAACAAAAAAGATTTTCTATCGCTTAAAAAAAGTATGCTATTCCTTTTCATGCTTTTTCATTCCTTATTCAATACCGCAATCTGCAGAGATATTGGAACAGGGAAAAGTATTTCTGACTTGGATTTACAAGCAACGGCACTGCGGGAGCAAGTAAACGCGCTTTCAAGCCTTAATAACGAAAACTCTTATTCTCTGGGTCGAGAATATGTAAATAAATCACTAATTCGTGGAATAGAAGAATATTCAAGTAGCCTTTTTCAAAGTTCTGCATATAGCCTCAAATATTTTTTAGAATTTAGCCATCGTCCAAGTATCGAGCAATTAATTGCCGCACACTATTATTTGGTTTTAACTACAGAAAAGATGGGTTCATCTGAAGAAACAATTACACAAGCATTAATTTTTTTCTCAATCTTTAATGGCTTGTCTGACAAAAAGATTGCTGAGAGCGCAAAGAAAATTGATCACATATTCGAATTAGCACTTAGCCATGTCTACGCTCATAATTATGAATTGATGGATCTATATTTTATCTATCAACATCTCGAGAAAGCTCAACATATCGTCTTATCCAGCCAGCTACACAATAGAGGGCGATTTTTAGTAGCTTCTATCGCCTTACAATCAAAATATAAAAAAAACGAAAAAATATTGGACGAACTTTATGGAAATGACCATAAAAATGACGAATATCTCTTTCTGAAGTCTCAGTTTTATGTCAGAAGTGGAAAATATGCTGAAGCTCTCAGAATTCTTACTTCTTTATTGGACAGTTCTCATGAAGAGCCTTTTAAGAACCTTCTATTTATTAGTTTAGCTAGAACTCATTTTATTTTAAAAAATTATAGTGAGAGCATTTATTTTTACAGTTTGATAACAAGTGAAAGCTTTTTAAAATCACGTGCACTTTATGAGTCAATTTTCGCCGCGATAAAATCGAACGACAAAACCAAGGCCATTGCGATTTCAGATGATTATTTAAATAAATTTCAGAAAGATAGAAATTATTCAAAAGTAAAAAGCATAAAAGAACAAATAAATATTCAAGGTCATGATTTAGCCGGCTTTCGAGAGCAAAGTCACGCAAATTTTAATGACAGTAAAAAATTATTTGCAACATATTTATCAGATGACTCTATTTTGTTGAATAAAGAAAGTGTCTATGACTTTGTTAATGCGACAGAATCAACATTTCTTCTTCCTGATGACTATAGGTTCATAAAAAATGTATTAGATAAACGAAATGCGCTGATTGAAATAGACGGCAAATTACTTTTTGAATTAAGCCTGACAATTAAAAAATTTATAGAAGCTGAAGGTGGCCAGCATATGCCTCATATTAACACCATGTTGAATAGGGCTGACGAATTTTTAGGCAAATACATGGCTTTGGTCGAAAGAGCTGTTTTACTAAATAAGAACCTAACAGCACCCTTGATCTCTTTAGAGCAAGAAACCAAGTACAATATTTTAATAAAGAGGCTTGAAGACATTAAAAATCGACTTTTTAAGAAGAAGAATAGCATCCTTAGTCAAAGAAAAATTGTGGGTAGGACGGCTGCGAGGATAGTCTATAAAGAAATTTTCGATAGAATTAATCTCGTAAATGCAGAAATCATTGGCCCTGCTAAAGTTCTAAATATCTCAATGCCTAATGATGTCACTGAAGCAAGAAAAAAACTTCGAGACCACATTGTAGAAACTCACGAAGACATTTCTTTAGAGTTATTAGACGCAAAAAACTATTGGTACCTAGACGACCTGCTTAAACAAGAGCTCGAAGTCCTTTCTTTGACCCTTGACGAAATAAAAGTCATTTCAAATGAAAAAAAGACTGGTGAAATCAGAACACTAAATAGCAGAGGTGCAATAGACAACTTGTATCGATCGTTGGATGAGTCGGAAAATGCATTGAGAATCTTTTTAGAGGCCCTCTCTCAGCGAACTGAAAAATTCTATTCGAGCGTTAGAGAAAAAACAGCAGAAATTCGGTCTATGCGACAAAATCTAAATACTGGCATTTTAAAGCTGAATACAAGACTAGATAGTCTTTTAAAAGAAAATCATGCGAGAAATTTTGCCCTAGCTTTTCGTGAATTTGCAAATCAATCTACTCAAAGTAGGCGCCTGTCTGCGGATGCTTTATTGCTGGAGGTTGAATTGGACGAAGAAAAATTTGAAAATGAAGACCAACGTTTAAAAAATTTGGAATTAGAAAATAAAGAAGTTTCAAAAAGACGGAAGTTGGGACTATGAGAATTATTCTATACTTTACATTTTTTCTGTCTTTTAGCGACCTGGCTGTGTGTCAGGTCGAAGGCGTTAATGAGATGGAACAGGAGGCCAGAAGGGCTTATGTAGACATATTTAGAAGTGCAAAAAAGTTTGATACATTGTCAAAAAAAGCGCAGGTACGAGAGACGGAAAAAAAATTAAATGACATAAATCGTGATAGATTTGCCTTAAAGAGCAGATATAGCGAATCTAAGCTTGCAAAAATCTTAACTTCTATCGAAAGCTATGAAGAAGTGTTGTCAAAGGCTGATCAGGAAAATTGGGCGCTTAGTGCTTATAACCTTGCGCTAGCGCGACTTGAGGCAGCGATTATAGTCGATAAGGAAATTGATCGCTCTGTCAATGCAGAGCAATTAAAAAAGTCGGCAGATTTGTTGAATGACCCACGTGTTCAAAGTATAAGTTTTCCTTTATATAGCGAAGCACAGTTTCTCTTATATCGAATTTATGATTTCTTAGATGACTCTGCATTAAGTCGCAAAACATTAGAAAAAATGGCCCAATTTCCGACGGAAAGCGTTTATAGTTTCTACGGTTTCGAAAAATTAGGTGATCTCTATTTTAATGAAGAAAAAGATGAATTAGCAGTTTCGGCTTATAAGACTGCCCTGCCTGGGTACAGTTCAAAGGCAATGTATAAAGATGTTTTTTCTCTCAAATACAAATTGGCTTGGGCAGCCTATCGTTCAAATAATTCACCTAATATCGAAAAACATTGTATAGATTTTTTGAATGATCCTTTATTGAGGTCGGAAGAAAATTATCAATCTATGGCTGATGAAATTAGCCATATTTATAGTTCTTATTTATATTTTGATAATGACAATGAGCAACTCAAAATCAAACTAGAAGAACACAAAAACACGGTCTTCTACGCGAGTCTTGTTAGAAATGTTGTATATTTCACATTGCAGTCCGGGCAAGTAGGCGAGGCGGATTTTTTAGTTAGAAGTGTGATTGATAAGCTGATTGTATTGAGAGAGTACCCAGATATTTTGCTGTTGATGATGGCCGCCTTTAAAGATAGTCCACATCAAGGAATATTTTATTCCGACCGATTGGCGGAGTTGGCATCAAAGAACAGCGCTTGGTCGATGCTATATGCCACAGAGGACGATGGAGCTTCTTTAAAAATTCCGATTAGAGCTGCATTAATAATTTCAGCAACCTACTATTACAAAAAAGCAGTTGCAACTCGCAATTTAAGTTTTTACTCCAAATCGAGAGATTTTTTCGATATTTTGGTTGAGTTGGATAAATCTAATAATATAGCATCGCAATGGGCAATATATGTTGGACACACCTATCTTAATTCAAACAATTTTCGTGAAGCAATTATTTCATATGAAACTACGCTTAAAAATCTTCGATTAAGTGAAGAAGAAATTATTGATGTAAAGTATAGGCTGGTTTTAGCCTTGCAAGGAGCAATTTATGCGGATTACGGCGACCGCGATTTATCAGATGTTGAGAAGGAAAGTTTAAATGAAGACCTAAATATTCTCGAAAAGTATTCGATAGAGATTTCAACGCAATTTCCAAAGAACCTTCTTGCCCATGAAGTTTTGGCGACGAGCTCAGCTGTGCTGCGCGACTTTGAGCGTTTTGACGTTGCGCATGGATTTTGGAAAAAACTGCTGCTGCTTACTCATTCAACGGCACTTAGAGAGCGGGCCATTCGAGGCTTAGTATATAATGCAATTTCTAATCTCTCACCTAAAAGCGCTTTAGAGCAGACGAAGTTGATATTGCGCAGTGAAAATTGGAACAAAGTTAGCCCAGAGCTATATAATGAAATCATAAAGATAGCTGAAACCAGTGTAATCAATGAAGTTGAACGTTTAAAAAGCAGCGCTGAGTTTAAACTAGCAGCTCACGAATACACAGCTTTGATTGAAGAATTTCCAGAGATATTTAATAAGGAATATTTTTATCGGGACGCAGCGTATTGCTTTGCGATGGGGGAGGAATGGGGCTCTGTTAAAAAAATTGCTCAAGATTTTCTACGCGAATTTCAGATTAGTGAGTTTCGAGCAGATGTTTTATATATCATTGGCAAAGCCTTCCAAGAAACTTTCGATTATTCAAAAGCAGCAGAGTCATATTTAGAGCTTGCATCTAGACATCCTAAACATCGGAGGTCAGAAGAATCTTTAAAATTCGCAATTGCTTACTACCAAAAAAGTGGAGAGAGTACTAAGACTGCTGAAGCGATTAAAATTATGGGAAACTTTGTAAAATCAGGTGCGGGGAGATTTCAGGCTTCGCTTGATGCAATACATTCTTTAGTCAAAAACAATCAATACGTTGAAGCCCTGAATATTGCTAACGCACTCTTAGATAAAGATTTAACGCGTTCTCAGAAAGTTCAGGCAAAATTTATCAAAATCAAATTGCTTTTTTTAACGGAGCGCAAAAACGAAGCAGATGTTCTTACTAAAAGATTCCAGCGAGACTTCGCTGTTTTGGGCCCAAAATTGTCAGAAAAAATTTATGAGACCACAAAAGTTGATCTTGAGATTTTATTAATAGATGGAGATTTGTCTAAATTTAAAGCTTTAAATGTTACTGACGACCTTAAGGGCTACTCGACTTTAGAGGAGCGCGTTCGCATCTATAGAAAAGTCAATTCGAGACTTAGCCCACTTCTTAGTTTGAAACGACATTCCGCCCATCGCCAAATTCACCTTATTTTATACACTATGTTAGAAGGGTTAATTTTTGATCATGATCAATTATTACTTAGTGCAAATACTGACTTGGTATTTTCTGAACGCGCTTTTTTAGACAAACAAATGTTGATGCTAAGAGCTGAACATATGGCTCAGCAGGGAGCTTTACGTTTGTCGAACTCAAACAATAAAGAGACTGAAAATTTACGTTCCTATATTTCTAATACGTTTAAGGTCTACAATGAATATTAGTATAGAAAATTTCTTAAACAACTTTTTGCATGTGGAATATTCAAAAACGATTTCCAAATATTTTTTAACCATGTGCTTGCCTTTTTTAATTTTAATCTCTTGCAAAACTAAAGAGACTGTTACAACACAAAGAAAAAACCCCTCACCAGAAAAAATTATTTCATGGCAAAATGAAAATAATAAAAATTTAGAAAAAACTAAGAAGTCAAAAATTCTTCGGAAAGACGGCGAAATAAATTTATTAGAAAATGCGGAAGTCTATACAAAAAGTTATGACTTTGAAGAAGCTGCACCATATCTCTGGCAAATGGTAGAAAATGAACCAAAAGACGTAAATAGCAGGCTTTTGCTAATAGATAATTTGCTTAAGCGAAGTCTCGTGCGCGATGCTCTTTCAATTTGGAATCAAACTACTATCGAAGATGCAAATAGCATTCATTTGCAGACTAAAGAATTGTATTACGCGCTCATTTTAAAGGGGCTCAGAGAGTTTGAATTAGCCGAGGAAAAATTGATTGAATTAATAGATCGTTTCCCAGAATTTGAAGAGCCTTATCATTATCTTTTTGACATTTTTATGGAGCGAGTAGATTTTAAAGCTGCTTTCAAGTTAATTAATCGAGCTATAGAACGCTGCGGCAGAAGAGACGAAACTCTTAAGCGCTTAGCACAATATTACTTAAAGAATGAAGATCATAATAGCGCAAAACGAGTTATCGACGAAATTTTAGAAGCGAATCCAGATGCTGCGACAGGATTGATTTTGTTAGCAGGGCTCCAGGTTTCATCAGAGCAGATCGATGCTGCAAATATGAATATTGATTTAGTATTAAAAAAATACCCTTTAATTGTCGAGGCCCTATTAGTCAAAGCCGAAGTATTAGAAAAGCTAGGTCAAAAAGAAGCTGCAGAAATAAATATTTTGAAAGCGCTTAAACAAAGACCGTTAGAT
Source organism: Oligoflexales bacterium (assembly GCA_018060885.1). Classification (GTDB taxonomy): domain Bacteria; phylum Bdellovibrionota_B; class Oligoflexia; order Oligoflexales; family JAGOVF01; genus JAGOVF01. The sequence continues at coordinate 10,572 of JAGOVF010000103.1, forward strand.
GGCCAAATTAGACTCGTTTTAGCTGAGTTTTATACCAACACTAAGCGAAATCGACTTGATGCAAAGCGATTGTTTGATGAAGTAAAGGTACTATCTCACCCTTACTCTGTGGCACATAAAAAAGCAGACGCCTGGCTCAATAAATTAAGTAATGAATATTTATAGATACTTAAACATAAAAACTATAGTTTAAATTTTGTCGTCCGATGCGTTTATCGAAGTTCATTTTTTTAAATAGTGTCGAGGTTTAAATTGGTTCTTTCAAGCCAAGAATACAATAGAGAAAGTTTTATACTTATTGTTGATGACGACAATACGCTTTTGAAATTTTTTAAAATTCATCTTAATAAATTTTTCTCTAAAATTATAGTTGTGGAAAATGCAAAAGATGCTCTTAAGAAATTAAAAGAAACAAATATTGATTTAGTGATTTCTGACATACGCATGCCAAAAGTCGATGGACTGGAATTGATGGAAAAAGTAAAGAAGTACGATCCTTCGATACCAACTCTGTTAGTAAGCGGCGCGCTTTTGGATGCTGAGAAATTAGAAGCTGTAGCTAAGTTTTCAGACGGTTTTTTAAAGAAGCCCTTTACGATCGAGCAGCTCCATGAATTTATTGAAATGGGAATGCGGTTGCGTCTAGCCTATGCCGAATTGACGCCAATGGCAAAGTCAAAAAAGACATTAAGAGCGCTTCTAGATCACCAAATGAGCCCAGAAGAAGCGATTAAAAAAGCAGATCTTTTAAAAGCTACAGAAATTCTTTCTACACTTAAAAAAGCAGGCTAAAGAGAATTTTCAATCTTCAGCTTTGGCACCTATCTTTTTTTGACTAAAAGACCCCATACATGCAAAATTAGAGCTAAATAGAAGCTTGAAAGCAAGAGCCCAAGGCAGATATCTAAAATTAAAAAATCTGAGTTCGCTTGAAAAGTAGCTTTTATCGCCATCAAAGGTCCTAGTGCTATTACGCCCAAAACAAGTCCCAAAGCTTGAGTTTTTTTAACTCGTTCGCTGAGCGCAGAATACGGGAGTGTTAGTCCAACGAGGATTTGTATCATTGCGAGAAGGGACATATGCGCATGCGCGCTTCTAGATAGCCAAAAGTGCCAAGAGCTAAGTATAGATTCGTCTTGATTAAAGCCTTCTAGAGTATAAAGGCCTAAAAAGGGTCCTGCGCCAGAAGCAAGTAGGATTGCAATAAATCCAAAGACCATGTTGAACTTTCCGACTTGACTCAAATTAAATCCTCGCTTGTAGCCCTAGGCCACGCAAACCTTGGTTATAGACGTCTTTCTTCCACTCAATAGCTTGATCAATCGTGTTCGCAACACTGTCCCATTTATAGGCACGAAATTCTTCTTTAGTGTTTAATTGTTTTAAGTCAATTTTCTCTGAGAATTTTAACAAATACCAAATCTGAGACTGGCCGCGAAACTTTTTCCCTAGGGGCGAATCTAAATTAGGCGGGAAGTCATAATAAACCGCTGAATCTATTTTATTAATGATCTCAAATTTGCTGACTCCCAATTCCTCATGCATTTCGCGGTATATAGCCATTTCATGGGTTTCCCCGGCTTCTACGCCACCTTGAGGAAGTTGCCAAGTTCCAGGAAGATCTGATCTTTCTCCTAAAAGTAGCTGACCCTGCGAGTCGATAAAGACTCCAACAACACAGTCTCTATAAGGTTTTGGCATGATACCCCGATACTAAAGAATGTTATGTTC
>JAGOVF010000011.1 GCA_018060885.1 Oligoflexales bacterium
CGCTAGCTATTAAGAGTATAAAATAGAAGTATAAAATGACTGAATCAAATTTCGAGTTAGTAATTATAGGTGGCGGGCCTGGTGGGTATGTGTGTGCTATTAAAGCCGCGCAACTCGGCCTAAAAGTTGCTTGCATAGAAAATAGAGGCGCGTTAGGCGGAACTTGTTTGAATGTTGGATGCATTCCGAGCAAGGCCTTACTCGAGTCCAGCCATCTCTACCACCAAACAAAAAGCGACCTAGCTGATCATGGTGTAGTTGTAAAACAAGTCCAGCTTGATCTCTTAAAAATGCAAGAACGCCGACAAAGCGTCGTTTCATCCTTAACTAAGGGTATCGAAGGGCTATTTAAAAAAAATAAAGTGACCTACCTAAAAGGTACGGGTTCCTTTATTTCGAAAAATCAAATCCGCGTAGTAGCTCAAGATGGTAGTGAACAAATTGTTAATTCCGAAAAAATTGTTATTGCGACTGGCAGCTCTCCCATTGAACTCGCGAGCGCTAAATTCGATGGGAAGACAATAGTCAGCTCTACCGAAGCTTTAGAATTCGATAAAGTTCCATCCAAACTCGTTATTATAGGAGGGGGCGTTATCGGCTTAGAGCTCGGCAGTGTTTGGAGTCGTCTTGGATCAGAAGTAATTGTAATCGAAGCTTTACCTCAGATATTAGCTGGTATGGATGGAGCCGTTCGCACTTTGGCAGCAAGGCTTTTTGAAAAACAAGGAATGAAAATTCTTGCAAATACGATGTTAGAGAAAGTTGAATTGAAAAAAGGTGGCGGTGCAAAAGTTATATGCAAAAAATCTGAAGAAAAGATTGAAATTGAATGCGAAAAAATTCTTGTTGCGGTCGGGCGGCGAGCCTTTACGGCAGGATTAAATTTAGAAACAGTGGGAATCAAAACCAATCAGCGCGGTCAAGTCGAGGTTGATGCTGATTTTGGTACGAGTGTTCCCGGCATTTATGCTATTGGGGATGTTATCCACGGCCCTATGTTGGCACACAAAGCCGAGGAGGAGGGAGCAACACTTGCAGAAAAATTGGCCGGTCAAAAAGCACATGTCAATTACCGCAGCATACCCAATGTCGTCTATACCCATCCAGAAATTGCATCGGTCGGCTTAAGTGAAGAGGCTTGTAAAGAACAGGGTTTGGCTATCAAAATGGGCAAATTCCCTTTCTCTGCAAATGGTCGGGCAAAAGCCGCAGCTCAAACAGAAGGATTTGTTAAGGTCATTGCAGATGCAAATTCTGACAAAATTTTAGGTATTCATATTATTGGACAAAACGCCTCAGAGTTAATTGCAGAAGCAGCCCTTGCTTTTGAGTATGAAGCAAGTGCAGAGGATTTAGCGAGAACCGTTCATGCTCATCCGACCTTAGCTGAAGCGATTAAAGAAGCAGCTATGGATGTAAGTAAACATGCGATCCATTTTTAAAAACTTTTTTGTTAACTGAAAAGGCGTGGTTTTTAGATGAAAAAAGAAAAAGAAAATTTTTCTCTGGGCTCTACGAGTAACAATGAGCGATTCGCATTTGCCAACGGCGCAAATGCTGATTATATCGACAAGCTTTATAGCGAGTATTTAATCGACCGCAATTCAGTGGAACCAAGCTGGCAACAGTTTTTCTCTGGTTATGAATTTGCGCTCACCGATTTTAAGTCGAAAAAATCATCAAGCGGAGCTGGCGCAAATACCAACTCCAGCAAAAGCAATGATTCAGCAAAAGTAGAAGCGTTTATCAATGCCTATCGTCGATTGGGTCATCTATCAGCGCATATTAATCCTTTAGAACCAAAGCCGGAGATTCGGGATTTTCTCACTCCAAGTGCATTGGACCTTGGCCATATAAATGATGAAGATCTATTTTTTCCTGCCAACTTTCCCGAAAACCGCGAGATGAAATTTTCGGAAATTTTCCAAATTTTGCGCGAGACTTATTGTGGAACCATAGGTGCTGAATTTAGGCAGATCAACAACATTGAAATTGTTAAATGGTTCCAGCAAAAAATGGAAAAGTGCCGTAATAAGCCCGTCTTTGCGCCTTCCTATCGACAAAGAATTTTGAACAAATTAGCCCAAGCCGAAGGTTTTGAAAAATTTTTGCAAACTCGATATCTAGGACAAAAAAGATTTTCCATAGAGGGCTTAGAAGCACTTATTCCAATGTTAGATGTGCTTTGCGATGAAGCAAAGAGCTATGGGGCTGAAGAACTTAATATTGGTATGGCGCATCGTGGTCGCTTAAATGTATTAGCAAATATTATGGGCAAAAGTTGTGAGAAAATTTTACAAGAATTCGAAGATTCAGAGTCGGAAGCTTTTGATATAGATGGCGATGTTAAATATCACATGGGTTTTGCAAATAATTTCGAAACTTTTCGCAACGGCCATATGCGGGTTTATCTTTCTCCTAATCCTAGCCATCTAGAAATGGTAAACCCAGTAGTTGAAGGATTTGCACACTGCCGACAGAGATTATTAAATGATAAAGATCGTTCTTTGGTCGTTCCGATATTAATGCACGGCGATGCGGCATTTATCGGCCAAGGTATTACTGCGGAAACTTTAAATCTTTCCAAGTTAGATTGTTATACAACCGGCGGCACTATTCATATCATCACTAATAATCAATTGGGGTTTACGACTGATCCGAAAGATTCTCGTTCAACGGATTACTGCTCTGCTTTAGCGAAGATCATTTCAGCTCCAGTATTGCATGTTAACGCAGACGACCCAGAGGCGTGTGCTTGGACTGTGCAATTAGCCGTGGAATTTCGTCAAAAGTTCCATCGTGATATTGTCATCGATTTAGTTGGATATAGACGTCATGGTCATAATGAAACTGACGAGCCTGGATTTACGCAGCCTTTAATGTATAAAAAAATTGCGCAGCATCCGACTGTGTTCGCGCAATACAGCCAAAAGCTAATGGCTGAAAAGGTTGTCGATCAAAATGATATAGATCAATTGATACTATTTTACAAAGAACGTTTGCAAAAAGCTCAAGACAACATTCGCGATCCAAAGAATAAATACAAATTTGTTCCGAGTGTGCCTGCCGAGTTAGAGCATAGCTTGTTTTATCGAAAGGCGGAACGAAGCGAAATTGACCAAGCAGCAAAGACTGAAATCAGCTCGAAGAATTTAGCGTTGTTGGCAAAAAAATTAACGAGTTTACCAGGAAGCTTTACGCCGCATGCAAAGATCAAGCGTCTATTAGAACAGCGTTTAGAAATGCTCACGGGAGATGGACAAGTCGATTGGGGCTTTGCCGAGCTATTAGCCTTCGGCAGTTTAGCTTTAGAAGGTCATCATGTCAGACTTTCTGGGCAGGACTGTCAAAGGGGCACATTTAGCAGCCGGCATGCAGTGTTGATTGACAGTAAGACGAACGAAAGTTTTGAAATATTAAATCAACTTGCTCCAGATCAGGCACATGTCAGCGTAATTAATAGCCCACTTTCCGAACTTGGGGTTCTTGGATTTGAATTCGGATATTCCGTAGCTGATTCTAAATCTTTGGTGATTTGGGAAGCGCAGTTTGGCGACTTTGCAAATGGCGCTCAGATTATCATCGACCAATTTTTAGTTGCATCTGAAGCAAAGTGGAAACAGGCTTGCGGCCTTGTCTTAATGTTGCCACATGGTTACGAAGGCATGGGTCCTGAGCACTCGAGCGCAAGGCCGGAAAGATTTTTGCAACTTTGCGGAAATCTTAATATTCAAGTCGTCAATGCCACAACGCCAGCACAACACTTTCATGTGTTGCGACGTCAGCTCCATCGCAACTTTCGTAAGCCTTTAATATTAATGACTCCGAAAAGTCTTTTGCGGCGGGCGGAAGTAGTTTCCCCGGTCAAAGCATTTACAGGCGATTGTTTTCATGAAGTACTTGAGGATGGTGCAAAAATCGACTCAAAAACTGTCACAGATGTTATTTTGTGTAGTGGTAAGATCTATTACGAATTGAAGGAAGCTCGAGAAAAAAATCCGGATGTTGCGCAGCGACCCATCATTCGAATGGAACAGCTTTATCCATTTCCTGCAGGTAAGATAAATGCCGTACTTGAAAAATACCCCAATTTAACAACTATAAATTGGACCCAAGAAGAGCCCCAAAATATGGGTGCCTGGAACTATATTCGGCCACGTCTTGAAACGGTACTGAAGAAGCAGCAGAATATTACTTATATAGGCCGAAAGAACTCTGGCACTACGGCTGAGGGATCGCATAAAGCACATGCCAAAGAGCAAAATCGCATAATACTGAGTGCGTTAGGGGTTGTTTGCAATTTAAATAACGCAAATCATGGGGAATAGATTCCCATTTTTTATTAAAAGTTAAATTTTTGCTTGCCACTATAGCCGCCCTTGGCCTCTTTTCAGGCCAAGATTAATTCTATGTGTTACCATATAAATTAAGCTTAAAAAATAATATCTAGGAGATTGCGAACAATGAGATTGCCGCAGTTGATGCTGTTGGCCATTTTGGCCCTTACTTTTTCTTGTCGATCGGCTAAGCAGCAAAGTGAACAGACTTCAAATATTCTCACTGAAGACAAAGAGCTCAATTTAAATTCTGAAAAGCAGCTTTTGCAGCACATCAGTTCAAAAGCCGCAAGATATTTTGGTGTGATAAATTTACACGATCTTAAAATCAGTTTGCCGCTTGAAATGGCACTCATTCCCCGAAGTAGGAATGGAAAAGATATCCTTTATTTTTTACAAGCTAAAGCGCATTTCGCTAGCTATTCAAATAAAGAGTATTTTTTGGCTTTTGACAATTCAGTTTCTTTTGATACTAACAAAGGGACTTGGGAATTTTCGAAAGAAGATAAAGTTTCGGAAATACTATTTTTAAGTGGTGAAAGTCGTGAAGAACATATTGTTGGTAATTTAAGTTTTAGAGGCTCTAGTGAATATTCATATAGTGTCAAGTTATTAGATGAGGGAGATCCCTCTGCAGAATCTTATTTGAAACAAGCGATATACCCAATAAGGCAGGCGATTACAGGAGTTTTTCAGGCTAATACATCATGTCAGGAACTTCCTAATAATTTAGTGCTTGAAGTCGTGCGTTTACCAACGCAAGAATCTTTAGCAGCAAAAGATGAATACGTCGCGTCTAATTTAAAAATATTTGGCGCATTTAATCGACATATTTCCTCCGCAGAATCTGATCAAAAATTAGAAGCAAACATTGGGTGCAAAGATGTCGACTGCAAGCAGCAAAAATTTTTTGATAGTCATTTAAATCTAAGCCGCCTAAGTTTTTTGGCGCACAATGGCATTGAATGCGAGTTGCTAGAAAATGATGTGGTTTGTGGCTCATGCCAATACAGCCGTATAGACAATTCCTCAAAAAATAGCGAAATATTATTGAGTCGGGATTTTGAGGGTCTGACAGAAAATGTTGGCCAAATAGCACCAAAAACCAAGCTGTTAGTTGGTGAATACTTCGGGCTTCTTCATCACGCTGGACTTAATCAATGGCAAATTGTTCGACTAAACATAACGAGCGAAACTAAAGAAGGTTTTGTAAATGGGGTCGTCAATTATTTCTTTGGTTTGCCCAGCGAGAATAAGTATCTATTAGAGAAATTTCATGTCGTAAAAAATGAAAAAAATGAAACTTTATTGAACCAGGTTTTAGTTGGTGAGGAAGACTCTATCATAGAAATAAAACCAAATGGCGGTGAGCAACTCTTAATTGAATGGTTTAGTCGAACGCATGGCTATATAGGTCAAGCGCTATTGCAGCCTGGTCGACAGCTTAAGATTCCAAAAGAAATTTCGCGGCCGCTTATAACTCTTTTTGATGGAAAATATAGAAACGAAGCCGCGGACTATACTGTCGAGTTGCAGCAGCCAGTTTCCGGACAAGCTCAGTATCCCAATCTGCGAGGCGAGAGTGCGACTTTTTTGAATACAGGCACTGATAGCACTGTTCTAACAAAGCAAAACGCCGACTTTTCTCATTACGATATGTATACTGGTGAGTTAGCCGCATATTTTAAAAGTCTTGGGTGGATCAAAGCACATATAAATTCTGACCAGCCAGCTAGAGTCTCCGCCTGGGTCGATCTTCCGCCAACTCATCAATTACATGGCACTTTTACGGCCTTAAATTTCAAACGGGTTGTAACTTCAATTAAACATTAATCAGCTTCTGAACCTGTTGACTTCTATTGACAAAATCGCTTTGAGCGTCTAGGTATTAAGGCTCTTTATTACCATATGGCGAGATAGCTCAGTTGGTTAGAGCGCAGGATTCATAACCCTGAGGTCCCGGGTTCAACTCTCGGTCTCGCCACCACTTTGATCAGTAAATTTAAAATTCTATACTGCGCCCCCAGGGATGTGGGGCCTCAAGTGTCTACCACATACAAGAGTAATCAAAATTAAGTTCGTTAATATTATGTTGTTGAAAAGTGCTGAAGTCAGAAAGTATGTAATCATTTTTGATTGCTATTAATAGATCTGTGGTTGCTTTACTATGAAGAAAGATACTAAATAAACCAGAACTATCAAATTCAACTTTTTGCCTTTTAATACCGGTTGATGATATATAAATTTGATCATACTTTCCTGAGACATGGCTATTAGTCGATATATTTATTACACAGGGGACTAGATTTCCCTGAACTTTAAGTTTAATGGCACTCACTTTGATTCTGCCAAATTTTATTGATTTTTTATCATCTGATTGAAGGGATAAATTAATATATGGAAAATCAGTTAATTTTTTAAAGTCGCATGAAAGTTGATTAATATTAGTTTCTGAGCTTCCCATACGAAGAGAGCTGGTGCCCTTTGAATCAATATAGGCTGCAGCTTTTCCTAAAATATTTCCATTAACTATTTCTTCTGCATAAATGTTATTGCCTATCAACTCAATTTTAAAATGGTGGTAATTTTCCTGATTTGCGATGTAAATACTTTCTGAATTGATCGATGGTATAGTAAAAAACTCGTAGCGACTTTGCTCTAAAGCGTCGCCATTTGACTTGGTGAGTAATTCACATTGGGTTACCACTATGTCGCTATGCACGGATATTTCGGAGCTTCTTTCTGGGTAGTCTTCAATGCCTTGGGCTAAAGAGTGTGGCAATAAAACTGTTAAAGAGAATAAAGTACTTTTGAGCAATGGTAAAAATTGTTTCATAACAATCAACTCCTTAATGAAGATAATTTGATATTTAATTGTTGCAGTACTAAATTAAGTTTATTTTCAATTGAATAATATCGAAATATTTTCCATAATTTGTTCTATTATGGAAACAGATAAACTCAAACATTTTTGCACAATTGCCGATTGTGGTAGCTTATCGCAAGCTGCGCTAATATTAGGTGTGAGTCATAGCACATTATCTAAATCGATAAATAAGCTACAACAAGAACTCGGTTTTAAAGTTTTTCGTGCTCAGGGTCGCGGCTTAGAAATAACAGAACAAGGGCTGGCTATATATTCAAAAGCGGCTAGTATTGTATCAGCAACAGCCGATCTTAAGGTAGTACCTTGTACCATTCAAAAGCCCCTAAAGATATTTATGCCGGAGCTGCTAGCACAGTATTTTGCGGCACCAATTTTACAAGTCATCAAGCAACCTCTTTCTCTCCTCAGTCAAAAACAAATGGCTTCGGGTACGGAAATCGAAGAACAGAACTTCGATTTTGGTTTCGCATTTTCAATGGGAATTTCACCTATAAAAGCATTCGAATTTTTGAAGATTGGCCGTGTGGAATTTAATGTCTTTGGTTTGTCAAAGACGATGGAAGCTTTATTAAACAATGAACGATTTGTTGCGCCTCTTGGTAAAATTTATAGCAGTTTAGGTGACTATATTTATCCCGATGCCTGGCCTAATCACCTCCAGCGAAATATCTTTTGCCATGCTGCAAGTTTTAAGGTTGCAATGGAAGTGGCAAAAGCGGGGCATGCGCTGATTTACGCTCCAGATTTTGCCATTCAAATCGAAAATAAATCGGGGTTTGACGGAAAGCTACTGCAAGTTGCGAAATTTAACAAAGCTAGAAAATACGAAACTCTTTTCCTGCTGAAAAAAAAATCTGAAGAAGAAACTGCAATAATGAAAAAAGTATCTTCGTTGATTAGAAAGTATCTAAAATCTATTTAACAGGTAGTTAATTTTTATAATGAATTCGGGAGCAGTTATCTTGACTGAGCGCAAGCGAGTTTACTCCGGTGCACCTTGGGAAAATATTGTGGGATATTGCCGTGCGATAAAAGTTGGAAATCAAATATTTGTTTCTGGCACAACTTCTATAGGAGAAGATGGAAAAATATTTGCTCCGAATGATCCATATAGACAAGCTAAACGTTGCTTCGAAATTGCCTTAAAGTCCTTGTCTGATCTAGATTGTCCTATATCAAACATTGTTCGCACGCGTATGTTTGTTACAGAAATTAAACTCTGGGAAGAGTTTGGCAGAGCGCATCAGGAGTTTTTCTGGGAGCATCCACCTGCAACTTCGATGATTGAGGTTAAGGGCTTGATTGATCCAGCACTGCTCATCGAAGTTGAAGTTGAAGCAATTCTTTAAATGTTTCGATTAATTAGGGGATTGAATTAAAAATGGTCTTTTCAAATTTAGTATTTCTATTCCTTTAGAATGCAATGGAGAGGGAGTAGTCAGAGCCATATTACTTGAAATAACACCTTCAGCTGTACTTTCACCGTTCGTTAATAAATAGCTAGGAGCCTTACCAATTTTAAAACTGAGTTTCCCAGTCCAGTTGTTAATGATGATGTCTAGTTCTCCAGAAGATTTGAATATACTTCCGAGTTCAGATTCAACTTTGTTATATTCACCGGAAACAAAAATCTTATTCGATATACCCATTGGTGCGTAGTCGCTTGATGCGAATTCAAAACATCCGTCTTGATATTTGCGGACACCTTTTGTCACAGTAAAATGGCAGACATCGTTGTTTCTAGTCATGACTCCGGAAAGAGATAGCAGTGTATAGTCATTGGAGGCGCCAGCTGAAGCTTCCTTTCTAAAACTATAGAGCGTATTAGAAAATGTATACCCTGTACCGTCTTTACAGGAGTCATCTAAAGAGCCGATTGATTTGATAAAGTCGAGAGCTGATTTTCCGTTCCAGGAACTAAAGTTTGCACTACTGCAAAATAAAATGCTAAAAAACTTATTTCTGCTTTCTTTAATTAACTCAGCATCTTCCTCACATTCCATAAAATCTAATTCGCCCTCTAAAGTCACAGTAGTCTTTGAAGCTCGAATTTTAACGCGTTCAATTTTGCGCATATTGCAGTTATAAGATTCATTTTGAATTTCAGTTTCTTCTGAAGATTCAGGCGCATTGTTATATGCGAAATCTGAGCCACCTAGATACATTTTCATTTCCTCTACACTAAGTTTTTTTGCGTCTTTTGTAGGGAAAATGTTGTCTGAGTTTAAAAAGCCTTTAGGAGTGTTTGCTGCGTTTTTTGCTCCAGTGGTATTACAGGCAAATAAAGTGATGTTAATAGAGAGAAAAAACGACAATTTTAAAAGCTGCATAAAATATCCTAAAGAGAGTATTTAAACGTAGTAAAAATCATACGCTATTTATTTCATTTCAGGGGACCAGCAGTCGTTATAAATTATTAATTTTTTAATAATGTAGGCTAAACTTTTTTTAATTCGCTTAGCCAAACATTAAATCTTATTACTCTGGAGTTGGAGAATCTGCTCCGGGTCCTGAACCGCCGCCGCCTCCAACATCTTTTCTACAAGTATAAACGTCACTTCTAAAATAAAGAAGAGGATGATCAGCACTCATAAGTTGTGGATAAAAAGTCGCAGCCGTCATTATATTTCCAAATGACCCTTTTGCTTGATCCATTCCATAAGTAGCATAGTTTAGCGTGTAAGAACTATATGAACCACCTCCTGATGAAGAGTATTCAGTGGTTAAACCAGAAGCGCTTCCTTGCCAGCTAGGAGCCTTAGCCTGAATTACCATTTTTTTGCCTAGATCTGTATCTGTTAAAACTACTGTGGCTGATATTAAGTCACTCCCGGGTTTATTCTCTGTAAGCGAGCACTGATATCTTTCTTGTGCGCCAGAAAGGCCTCCACCTGCCAAGCTCGCATTTTCTGTCACCTTGTAAACCCTACAGGCAAAAAATATGTATCCAATGACTAAAAAGGCAATAAGACCCAAAACTCTCTTCATGTTAGTTCCTCCAAATTGTAATAGAAAATTGTTAAAATTATGTATCTTATAGTTTACGTTCTTGATCAGAGGTTTGCAACTTTAGCTCCAATTCTTAGCATCACATCATTTTTTATGACTTCACTATTTATGACTAGCCGCCGATCCCCAAATCTCTCTAAGTCGAGAGTCGCGTCCGCAAGATGTCCGGTAGTATTTGTAACAAATAGGATTTTTTTTATAATAGTGTTGATGATAATCTTCAGCTGAATAAAAAATTCCCGCCGAGCTAATTTCAGTAACGATTTTTGACTTAAATTGTGTTGATTTCTCTAGTTCGGCTTTAGAATTTTCGGCTAATTTTTTTTGTGTTTCATCAGTATAAAATATCGCGCTGCGATATTGACTTCCTTGGTCACAAAACTGCGCGTCTTTGACGAATGGATCTATTTGCCGCCAAAAGACCGTAAGCAATTTTTCATAGCTTATCTTTTTTGGGTTATATCGTATTTGCACGGCTTCGGCGTGGCCGGTTTTTCCTGCTGAAACTTGTTCATAAGTGGGGTTTTTTTTATGACCGCCAATGTATCCGACTGTGATATCGATAACTCCTGGCAGTGAATCAAACGGCGCCTCCATACACCAAAAGCAGCCGCCGGCAAATATAGCGACGTCTGTTTTAATTTCCGCGGTAGTACCATAGGCGGATAGAATGGGGAGTAATAACATTGATAATGCCAAGCAGAATTTCGAAAAAAGTGCGTTACGCCGCATATAGACTCCTATTGAAAAGCTAACTTTATCACGGATTTTTAGATTTGTGGGGAGTGCTATAAAATAGGTTCAAATCCTTCATAAAAGAGCTTGTATTTTGCACCCTTTCCATATTAAGGAAGAGTACAAACTAATATTTGAAAAAGTCACCTGGAGGCTATTATGTATAATTTTTCTAAGGACCCATTAAGTGGAATCAATATAAACGTATTTAGCTGGCTTGAAGGAATTTGGCTCGGCGAACGGGGAAAGAATGCTTTCGAAGAGCATTGGAGTGGTTCTCTTGCGGGTTCTATGATGGGAATGTTTCGTTGGGTCGAAGATGGCAAAGCAAATTTTTACGAAATCCAAACTTTAAGCGAAGAAGAGAGCAATTTAGTGCTACGTATCAAACACTTTAATGAAGACCTTACTGGCTGGGAAGAGAAAGACCAGTCATTAACTTTTGATTTAGTCGAAGCGGAAACAAAATCGTGGATTTTCTATCAGCGTTATACAAAACTACGTTTTTGGGTAAAATATGAGCAAATTGATCTCAATAGCTTCGAAGTGACTTTTATGCCTCAAGATGAAACTGATAAACCGATTAAGCCGTTTAGATTTTATCGTAAAAAGTAGATATCTCTCCGCCTTCAGCAGGTCTTCAGCGGCTTAGTTTTCCGAGTCTTCTAACTTTTAAAATAAAAAAAAGCAGCCGTTTTAGGACTGCTTTATATTCTTTTGAAAAGATTTAAATTCTATTTATTTTGTTGCGACAGGAGCCTCTAACAATACGCTGCTTAAGTCGATTTTATTTATTTCTTCAAACATTTTGTAATTGTCGATTGCGTCATCCCAAATGCGATTGACTTGAGTCGGCTTGACTAAATCTGTAACGAGCGCAAAAGGTTTGAACTCTGAATACCATGGGAATTTAGCAGTTGTTTTTGCAGTCGTGCAGCGTTGGACTAATGCAAAGCGATAAACAACTCCTTCTTCGCCATCGGCTAATGTTACGCGTTCGATTTCAACAAGGTCTTGTGTTGGAATTTCTGTCATTTGAATATCAATATAAAAACCAATACCCAATAAACGTTCTACTGCAGATGCACGTACAACGGTATTGACTTCAAAAAGAGAACAGAAGGAAGTTGCTGAAACATATTTACCTCGAACAAGCTGAGCATCATCAATATAAACGCGCTTAGCCATGGGTAAGCCAAACTCAGCAGACACCGGTTTTGAGCAGTCGAATTTATAGCTTTTGTCATCTTTAGAGGACTTGCCAAGAGCATCACATTCGGCGAAATCAATTTTAAATGCGTCTGCGCTAGCTGTACCATTGACGTATTGGTCAGTGATATTTGCAGACAGTAATTTTACAGTATCCCCGCCCATGTCAACTGGCATTATTAAAGGCTTGCCTGTTTGTGCATTCAATAAACTGCTGATTGCAAAAGCAACAAGTCCTGAGCAGAAAAATTGAGTCGTTTTTTTCGCATAATTTGTATTTAACACCATACTAGAAACCTCCAAACCTTGATTAAGCATAGATAAATTTTCACATTACTACAGATGGGCGGAGACTAGCATAGAGAGACCAGCAGGGCAATAACTATGCAGTTTTTTACTTAATAATTTTTAAAGGTCGCAGAAAATTTTTTCGCTTTTTTCCGAAGGATTGGAAAGAAATTCACGAACATGCCGCATAAGACATGCTGGGTTTTCATAAAAAACCTGATGGCCGGTATTCTGCATTTCGAGAAAAAGGGTTTGATCATTAGTTGCGCGCAAAATTTCAAAATCTCTAACTTGCACTTCAAGTGGTGTTAGAGGGTCGCTATCACCTCCGACTATTAAAACAGGTGAGATGATTTTGTCGCTTGCTTTTGTGACATCGAAAATTTGGATTTGATCTGGGTCAAAAAGCTCTGGCTCAGAGCAGCGCTGCTTAAAAAAAGATTTGTAATTATCGCTAATGTTGTTTTGCAATGCATAGCTAGAATCGACTAATGCTGTGGCAACAAGTCCGATAAAATCGTGGCAGACTATGTGAGTATTTATCGCGGTATTGAGATCTTCTAAATTATTAGAAGCAAAATTAATTGATGTAAAAGAGCTAGTGAAATTCAAAAATCCTAGTTGTATTTCTTGGGATATTGCAAACGAATTGATTATAAAGAGTTTTGAATAAGTCTCATAAATTATGGAATCTTGACCTGCAAATGTAGTGATTTGACTGTTTATAAATTCGCTAAATTCCTCCTGGCTGATTAAAAGCCCTTGAGCATCAAAAATTTCATTTCTAAACAGTAGTCGGTGAAAGGCTTCTAGTTTGTCGACATCTAAGAGCTTATGAATTTTATGTAGAGCTTCTAATCTTTTGTCCAATTGCAGCATAAAAGCTTTGTTATCCATGGCTCCATTTAGTGCGAGTAATTTCTCGACGCTATTCGGATAGCGCGCCGCGTATCCAAAAGCAATGTGTGCACCATAAGAGTGCCCCAAAAGTATAATTTTTTCGCGACGAATAACTTTTGTTCTGAGTTGTTCGATGTCGTCGATATTCTCACTCGTATGAAAATGCATGAGTTGATTAAGCGAGGTGTTTTTTTCAACTCTCGATGATTTTCCGACGCCTCTTTGGTCATAAAACAATATGTTATGAGTGTTGCGCAAAGTCAGTATTGTATCGTCGAGCTGTGCATAACTTTCATAGCCACCGCCAGGCCCACCGTTAACGACGACAATAACAGGTTTTTCTGGATCTTCCTCGTCTAGCCATTGGTAAAAAAGATCGATGTTTTCAGCATCCGATGTCGATTGGTAAAGGCTAAATTGACTCTTTAAATTGACCGCGATGCAGCCACCCTCAAAACCCTGATCAGCTGTGCAAGGTTGGGGATCGTATTTATATGAGTCATTTGGCACTTTGTGAATCGCTGGGGGCAGGCTGTTCCTTTTTTTAGAAGACCCACCGCATGCTGACAAAAGCAAGATAACTATATGAAAAAATAAAAAAAATTTTGTTGTTGGCAACATATTTGAGCGCTTATTTCTTATAACGGGAAAAGACATCATAGTTTTATGATTATAAATAATAATTGTATAAACATCAACAATTTATATTAATAATTCTATGGATTCTTAATAATTATATTAATTGGGCTAAGGGGGTGCCAAGAGTCGAAAAAGTCAGGCATAATGGGATAGTTAAAAAAATATTGCAATAGCAACAGGTCTAGGTAGGGAGTAAGCATTCAAATGAGCATTATAGAAAAACTAAATAAAATTCGATCTTCCTCTGGAAGTCCTCTCACATATGGATTAAGCGATGAAAAAATAATATCTCTCACAAAAGTATCTCCTAGTCTAAGTTTAGCGGTTGATTCTGCAATAAGTGTCTTTGATCATTTACAAGATTACGAACGCCAGATTCTTCTTAAAAATGAGCAAGAGCTTATAGATGAAGTTCAGGCTGGTTATGTCAATTTTTATGCAAAAGATGCTGTTCAGCCTTTTATTGCACTGGCGGCTTATGGCCCATGGATCATTTCAGCTTATGGTTCGGTTATTTACGAATCTGGCGGTTATGGCATGTTAGGTTTAGGGCACAACCCATTGGAAGTTCATCGGACCTTGGGACGCAGCTACGTTATGGCAAATATAATGACACCCAGCCTTCAGCAACTGCGTTTTGTTAACAAATTACGCGAAAATATTGGTTTTAAGAGAAGTGCTTCTATGAGACATCCCTATCAAAAATTCATTTGCCTGAATAGCGGATCCGAGTCCATGACGATGGCACTGCGAATTTCTGATTTAAATGCAGCCGTGCAAGTAGGCAAAAATGGGAAACATCAAGGCAAAAAAACAAAATATATCGCATTGAAAGGCGGGTTTCATGGGCGAACAGACCAGCCCGCCCAGATCTCAGATTCCTGTCTGGCCAAATATCGCGATCATCTCGCGTCATTTATGAATAGAGATAATTTAATCATAGTTGAGCCAAATGACTGCAAAGACCTTAAATCCAAATGGGAAGATGCTCGTTTAAACGGGGTTTTTATAGAGGCGATTATTCTTGAGCCGGTGATGGGAGAAGGCAATCCTGGATTAGCGATTTCTCCAGAGTTTTATGCTCTTGCTAGAAAGCTCTCTGAAGATAATGACGCAGTTTTTATCGTAGATTCAATTCAAGCGGGCTTTCGTGCACATGGTTGCCTGAGTGTGACAGATTTTCCAGGATTTGAAAATTTAGCTCCACCCGACATGGAAACCTATTCTAAGGCGATTAATGCGGGCCAATACCCTCTATCAGTACTGGCTTTAGGTGCAAGAGTCGTGAATTTATATAAAACGGGTATTTATGGAAACACGATGACCACAAACCCTAGAGCTTTGGAAATAGCATGTACAGTTTTGGATCAAATAAATGAAACGATGCGTCAGAACATTGTACAAAAAGGCCACGAATTATTAGAAAAGTTTAAAAAGCTCAATAAGGAATTAGGTGGAGCCATTAGCCGAATTGAAGGTACAGGTCTATTGTTTGCATGTCATTTTGATAAAAAACGACTTCCGGTTCTGGGTGTCAATGGTCTTGAATACAAAATGCGCTTAAGAGGCATAAACGTCATTCATGGCGGTGAAAATGCTTTAAGATTTACGCCGCAGTTTGCTATTGCGAGTTGGGAAATAGATTTGATTGTAGACACGTTGAAAGAAGCAATTTTAGCTTCATAAAAAAGCAGAGATATAGATTTAACTTTCAACAGTCCCTTTAATTTTTTTCGGCTGCTAAATAGGCTTGCCAGCTGTCGCGACTCGATTTAGGATCGCCAAGGCTAATTGATGAATAATTTGGAGGATGTCATGACAGATGCAGTTCACGATAAAATCAAACAATCAATCGACTCAAATCCCATTGTGCTATTTATGAAGGGTACAAAATCACAACCTATGTGTGGATTTTCTGCACAAGTTGTTCAAGTGCTAAATGCATATGGAGTCGACTATAAAGACTTCAATGTTCTTGATGACTGGGACTTAAGAGAGGGTATTAAGAGTTATTCTAATTGGCCAACCATTCCTCAGCTCTATGTTAACGGAAAATTTATAGGTGGTTGTGACATAACAATGGAACTGCATCGCAAAGGTGAGCTAAAGTCCATGTTGCCATCTTGATATAAATATATGAAAGTTAAATTATGAAAGCAATTTAAGAGAGTAATTTAAGAAAGTAATTTAAGAAAGTTGATTCATGCATGAAACAATCAAATATTCGGTAAAAACTCGCGTTGTGCATGCAGGTGTGCGATCAGACCCTATTTCTGGTGCGGTTATACCTGCAATTTACCAAACCTCGACTTTTCAGCAAAAAGAGCCTGGAGTTCATCAAGGTTGGGACTATTCGAGGGCAGGGAATCCAACGCGAGATTTCTACGAAGAGTCGCTTGCGTCATTGGAGAATGCGAAATACGGCTTAGCTTTTTCATCAGGCTTAGCAGCGGAGCAGGCCATTATTCAAATGCTCAATCCAGGAGATCACGTATTAGTTTGTGATGATGTCTATGGCGGCACCGGCCGTTTATTTAGAACTCTTTATGCAAAATATGGCATCGAATTTAGTTTTATCGATATGAGTGAAATGCAGCTCATTGAAAAAGAAATAAAAAAGAATACGGCGATGATATGGGTGGAGACCCCGACAAATCCAACCCTTAAAATCATTGATATAGCCGCAGTAGCGAAAATAGCGAAAAAGCAGAAAGCTCTATTAGTCGTAGATAACACCTTTGCCTCACCGATTTTTCAGCAACCACTCGCATTAGGCGCGGACATTGTCGTACATAGCACGACCAAATACATTGGCGGCCACTCAGACTTAATTGGTGGTGCAGTCATGACTAGTAGCGATGAACTTCATCAGAAAGTGAAGTATGTCCAATTTGCCGGAGGGGCGGTGCCCTCGCCTTTCGAATCCTTTCTTTTGCACCGCAGCATCAAAACCCTAGCTATTAGAATGCAGCAGCACCATCAAAGTGCGACACAAATTGCTTCCTTCCTTAGTGAAAACAGCAAGGTCAGTAAAGTGCATTTTCCAGGCTTGAAAAGCCACCCAAACTACGCAGTAGCTATAAAACAAATGACGGGCTTTGCAGGAATGCTTAGTTTCGAAATAAAAGGTGACTATCAGAAAGTTATTCAATTTTTGGACAAGCTAAAGATTTTTACTTTAGCAGAGAGCTTAGGTGGTGTAGAATCGCTGATCAACCACCCTGAGAAAATGACCCATGCATCTGTGCCGCCTGAACTTAGAAAAAAACTCGGTATCCATTCTAATCTTTTAAGGCTTTCTGTTGGAATTGAAGATGTCGCAGACCTCATTGCAGATTTAGACGCAGCGCTAAAATAAGGGAACTCATAATGCTGAATTTTTCTTTGTCAGAAGAGCAACAGGCCTTTGTAACTACGGCAAAGGAATTTGCAGTTAATGAAATGATGCCAGTTGCAGCTCATTATGATCAAACAATGGATTATCCCTGGGATATAGTAAAAAAAGCGCACGCAAACGGGTTGATGAATCTTTATATTCCTGAAAGCCATGGCGGCATGGGTTTAGGTGCTCTCGAGTCGAGTATGATATACGAAAACTTGGCCTATGGCTGCTCGGGAATTACGACGGCCTTTGCTGCGAATGATTTAGCCCTTGGTCCTTTGATCATTGCTGGAACTAAAGAGCAAATAAATGAATTTGCGCATCCGATGACCAAAAATGCCACCATGGCAGCATACTGTGTCACCGAGCCTGGTGCGGGTTCTGATGTGGCGAGTATTAAAACAAGAGCCGTTCCTGAAGGTGATCATTATTTACTTACAGGTTCAAAAATGTGGATCACAAACGCCTCACATGCAAAATGGTATTTTGTGCTGGCGACTTTAGATCCGAGCTTGGGTCCAAAAGCGATGTGCGCTTTTGCTATTCCGGCAGATTTACCTGGTATCAAGCCAGGGAAAAAAGAAGTGAATCTTGGCCAGCGCTGTTCTGATACGCGTGGTATTAGTTTCGATAACGTTAAAGTTCCGAAAAAATATCTTCTAGGGAAAGAAGGCGAGGGCTTTAAAATTGCCATGAAAGCATTTGACCATTCTCGCCCTATGGTTGCAGCGCTTGCAGTTGGAGTAGCTCAGTGTGCTATGGATCATGCGATCAAATACGCTCTTCAGCGCAAAGCCTTTGGCAAAGAAATTGCGCAGCACCAAGCAGTCGCATTCATGATTGCAGATATGGCAAGAGATATCGAAGCTAGTCGGCTCTTGTACCAAAAAGCGGCATGGCTCGGAGACCACAGTGAGCGCAACAGTAAAAATGCAGCATTTGCAAAATGCTTAGCCGGAGATATGTGCGTTAAAGTGACACAAGATGCGATTCAAATTCTCGGCGGTTACGGCTATAACTGTGAATATCCTGTGGAAAAGCTTTATCGCGACGCAAAAATATTCCAAATCTATGAAGGCACCCAGCAAATTCAAAGACTGATCATATCGCGTTTAGTTTTAGAAGAAGCGGCGCGCTGATAGTGGAATAAATGAAAATAATTTGATAAAATACTTTGCAAGAGATCAAAAATAAAATTTAAACTTTGTAAATTTAAGAGGTGAAGAATGTTGGGTGCTACTAAAAAAAGCGTCTGTCTTTTTCTGTTTTTATTTATTGTAGCACAAGCTTGCAGAACTGCTCAGCAAACAGAACGAACAAATTTATTAAGTATGGAGAATATTAAAGTTGGAGATCAATGCAAAGTTATTGCCACTGCAGGAGTTAATTTACGCGATGCGGTGGGTGGAAATTTATTAGGAAAATTAGAAGAAAATTCAATTTTTAAAATCGTGTCTCCTTCCGCTGGTCAAACAGCAACGCATAATTGGATAGAGATTAATCAAGGAGACCTAGGACGAACTGGATATATAGCAGCACAGGTGATTGCAAGCGGAGAAATGTATATAGAGTGTGGAAATGTAGCTCCAACTCCAATTACACCTGGGCTTCCTAGTGGAGGTGAATATAGAGAAGCTGCGGCTTCTGGAAACGTGTGCGGTACGTCCCTTCGAGAACATATTGGATCTTTTGTTATAGATTATGGCGATACAAATAAGCTGGATGGCTCGCTTCGAAATTTTGATCTTATCAGAATAAGCTCTTCTGATAGGGCATTAGAGTTGCAGTTTGTGGCTGAAAATGCGAGTTCCGGTAGATGGAGTGGTCGGGCACCTTTTGCCGCTCGCTTGGTCGGAGCAATTTTTCGTGGTAAAGAGTTGTTATGGAAAAATAGAAAAGGAGATGATCCTCTTTTCGCAAGGCCTACAGAATGGGGACGATTTGGATTAAGTGACGGAGAGTTTCATTCTGATAAGAAATATAAACACAATAAAAGTGATAAAAGTCTTCGTTTTGTTGCCTTTGCTGGAATTGAGATAGCTTATCCAAATCAGGAGCACGGTGAGTTTGCGAATGATTTTTGGAACTATGAAACAAAATGCATGACGAATGGAAGCAATACGGCATGGGGATATGTTGTACACGGACCTCAAGGAGGATTAAAAGTTTTAACTATAATCAATGGCCATAAATGGGAACAAATAGTTTTAAACGCATCTGAAAATGGTATGTTTTATACAAATGTGATGGTTCCAGCTGGCCGGAGTGGAAATTTGCATGATATAGAAGTTGATTTGCCTTCCCAAGTTCAGCAACTAGAGATTCATTCTGCAAACGGGGCATTTTGTCCAAATTGTTCTCAGGAAAATAATTGGGGTGCAAAAAGTTTAATTAGTAGGCAAGACGCGACTAGACCAAATAATATAACTAAATTTAATTGGATAGGGTGGTTTTTGCCTCCAAATAGTTCGAAAATTTCTTGTTATGGGATGATCAATCATAATGACGGTTACGGGCTCAATGTCTCAGGCTCGTTCTATCCAAAATTCTTTTGCGGAGCTGCAATTACTCCCGGTGTATCTGATAATGAATTGGCATATTGTGAAATGTGGTTTTCTCCCAACGCAAGAACCTTTTGGGATGGACTTAACCTGCCTGGCTACACCGGTTTCAAGGCGGTTTTTGAGCCTTATTTGGGGACACATAAAAAATGTAGTTGATTTGATATTCGAATATAATCCTTCAACATCACTTAAGCCGCGGAACGGGAAAATCTAGCGTTCTTTTCATATTCCGTCACTAGCTGCTCTTTAGAAAACTCAAGCTGCTCCGCTATAAAACGCTTGAAAGATTTGCGCCAGGAATTTTCATCTGTCATTAGCATATGAGGAGATGACAAAATAAAGTGTCCATCTACTTACTTCAAATAGCCTTTTATTTTAAAACGTTCTAGCGCTTCAACAATAGTTTCGAGAGCTAAACCAAGTCTCTGCTTTGCGTAAGTGATTCCAGCTTCACGATTTTTGTTTTCAAAACAAAGTAAAAAAGCAGGGGAATACCAATTTGCTAACAAGCTATCATTGCGAGGATTGATTACTTCTCGTTCAAGGACAGTACTTTTTAGAACTTTAAGCTTTCGTTGGAAATAGCGCTTTTCTGATGAGCTCGTGGCTTGCCCGAAGTTTACGAGACTTTCAAAATACTTCGTTTCTTGATAGGTCAATTTCAGTGCCTTTGAAAATTTCAACATACTAATACACTGTAACCTAGAGTTAAAGAATATTAATATCTTAGTTGCATAAAACTTGCGAATGGAGATCTATGCGTGTTATTTGAGCTGCGTACAGTTAAAGGGGTTCATTAGCTAAAACAACACCTAGACAGATGTTTAATTTATTTATCAACTCAACGAGGAATCTACTATGAAAAAACGCAATTTTATCTTTCCAATACTTGGCTTATTGCTTTTCTCTCACTTCTATTGCAAAAACTGTTGTTCCTGATGAGCCATTTAATATTCTAGAAGATGGATTTAATAACAATAAATTAGATCCGCTATTGAAAATGTCGATACATGACAATATTGAAAAAACATTAGGAGCTATCCAAGTTACAGTTGATATAGAACACTCTGAAAAATTATTTGACTCTACTAGTTCAAGCACTCGTGATTGCCAGAGCTATAATCCCAGTCCAGTTAAAGCAGGTTCTAAAAACTTAACTCGCTTAGAACTTTCTATGTTTGAACTTTTGTTACTACGGGTGAATCCATTAGTTGAAAAAATTAGCTTCGAAGGTACTTATCCTGCAAGTTTGCCGGATGATTGTGTCAAGTCCTTGCTTGGAAATTCAATTGATTTCAGAGTAATTTATTCTCGAGCAGAATTAGACAAGCTGGATAACAAACTACGTGAGACTTCAAATTTCTTGCTTCAATTTATTATCGAAAAAACAATAACAAATGGCTTTGTCCAAGTTGTAGATCCCTTAGAAAAAGCTTCGAGTGAGAAGTTGCAAGATATCATGCCAGATTTGCGCTGCGGCAGAGGCGGAATATGCACTTTTCACAGCAATATTTGGCAAGTTTTGCAAATTGTTTCGATGTCAGAAGTTATCCGAGTCCAACAGTCGCACGTTCTATCCCCTGAAGGTAGCGGTATCACAATATTGAGAATCCAGATAGCCAGATTATGGGACAGATATTTATAGAAGATGATCTGTCGCTACGTTATGTGGTGGATAATTTAGTTTTAAACCCTAGTTAATAGAAACTAGGGTTTTCCTTATTTTTATAAAGCTCTTGGGAGCAGAAGCTTCAATTGTAACCTTGTCTGGAACATTGGGCACAGCTTGAAAGCTTATACGTTTTGCATGAAGCATATGATGACCTTGGATGAGCTTTTTTAAAGCATCAGATATATGACTACGCGGGTGTGGATCATATTTTTTATCGCCCATTATTGGCAGGCCCTTTGACGCAAGGTGCACACGAAGTTGGTGACTGCGTCCTGTAAGTGGATAGCAGCCGATTAAACTAATCCCGTCTTTTTGATTTACCGCAATAAGCTCAAAGACTGTTTCGGAATGTTTGCCATCAGAGTCGACAATGCGCACAGTTCCGCGATTTTTATCGATTCCAGACAGTAGACATTTTACGGAGAAGTTTTGGCTTTTAGGAGCTCCGAAACAAATAGCTTCGTAGTATTTTTCGATTTTACGCTCACGAAACTGATCCATTAAAAAAGTGGCTTTTTCATGTGTGAGTGCAAAAAGTAAGATACCGGAAGTTTCTTTATCAAGGCGATGTACTAGTTGAAGATGCTTTTTAGGTCGACTCTGATTTTTTAGCCAAGTCTCGACACAGGCCGTAGCATGAGCAATAGCTTGGCTTCGGGTCGGATGCACATTGAGCCCGGGTGGTTTATTGATGGCAATAATATCATTTGCGTCATAGAGAATTTCTTCATCAGACAGAGTGTAGTTCTGATTCTTATCGATTTTAAATGACTCAGCACTATATTCAACGCTGACTAAATCACCGATTTTTACTGGCTTGGATGCCATGCGAACTCTGGTGCCGTTTATATATACACCGCCTACATCAATTAATTTTCGAATTTTTCTCCGAGATAAGTCTATACCCGATTGAGTCAAGATGATATCTAGGCGGCCAACCTGAGTTTTTTGTGCAATTTTATAATGGAAGGAGCTCATTAGATGGAAGCCTCTTTGCAGATTAAATATAAATTTAGTATATTAAATTTCATCTGCTTCAACTCTTATATCAATTTGCAATTGCGGAGCTTCGAAGTTTACTGATGTCACTAACGCTAAGGATTGGTCTTTGGATATTTTGTGGTATCCGAGACTTTGTTTGCTCAATAAAATATTATCTTTTGCAAAGACTTCAATACTCACTTCATATTCCATATCGATTATTGTATTTTTCGCCAAGCCAGAAAAGTTGCCGGAGTTTTTTTCAACAGCAGAAAAAGTAATGACACCTTCATTGGGATTATCTTTAGGTTTTAAGCTAACCACTATGGATTCTATGATCGAGTTGTCGTTGCTTGCACTAGTATTTGGATCTGCATTGCGCTGCGCTAAATCTTCAATAAACCAGCGTCGAATTAGTTGGATATCGCTTTTAGGGACTATGCCATTGAATTTAACACCTTCGAGGGTTGTGTCCTTTGGCATTGGGGAAACAAACATATCGCCGAAGACTGGATCTTCGAAGTTTTTGTCATAGGACCGTTCCATGGCTTGCAGCGAGGCTTTGGTAATGTAATCAGATTCTTCTAAGATCGCACTTATAGATGTAATTTTCTGTGAGTGATTCACAAAGGGATATGTTTCAAGCTCAATATTTGCATCCATACGATTTGTTGCACGACTGTTGGTATGGCAGGCGTATGTGCAGTATTGACTTATAATTGGCCGAATATCGAGGTCAAAATTAAGCTGTTCTTTAGTTATCGTGATATTCACCTCAGAGTCTTGCCTAGGCAGTTGTAGCTTTGTCGAATCAATCTTTAATACAATTGCTTCTTCAATTTCTTGTAAACCAGGAATCACTTTGTGCTGAAATGATGTTTGAGCTAGCAATGTTTCGTTTTGGTAGAGATAAATATCGATTTCTTTCAAACCAATCTGAAGATCTTCAAGTGTCACTTTGACAATATTATCTTTAGAAAAATTAAATTCTGCATCCGTTCCTTCCTGGGCCATTTTGGTGCTGTTTTCATTGAGAGAAAAAACTCTGATAATAATTTTAGTTTTTGTTAAATCTAATTTTGAAAGTAGAGCACTTGGTGCCTGCAAAAATGCCGTTATCGTTCCTGTCGTGTTATTGAGTTTTATTGGATCAGAATTAATTGGTGTCTGTTGAATACTTTTATAATTTATATATTTTGAATCGTTACAGGATTGGCTTAAAGCTAAGGCAAAAGAAAGAAGAAATAAAACAGATTTGCTTCGTCCTCGCATGGGAGACTCCGATTAATTAGAATAAAAGTGCGACATGAAACTATAAAAGCGAGAATTTCGCTTCGATATATCTGTTTTCATATCATAAACTACCTATAAATGAAGAGACTGAAATTTGATTTTTCCATCAGATGTGCAACACATTGAAATAAATAGATAAATCCTTGTACATGAGAGTAAAGTCAATTGAGTTTCCCTCAATCCAGCTACAGCATAAAAATATTTACCGATAATTTCACCTAGATGAATCTTCTTAATAAGGGGCAGGTGTATGAGTAGCTTGACGAAGGCAATTCGCAATAAGCGGTTTAATGTGTTGGATGGATCGCCGGTGGAGTTGGTTTTGGAATCCATGGCGGGCCAAAAGCATACGTTGAAACTTATGAATTGTTCTTTAACTGGACTTGGTGTCAGTAGTGAAACAGAGCTGCCTGAAGGCGAGGGTTTTAATTTAGATGCAGTTTTACCCCCGGCAAAATTAAAAGTGCAAGATAGCGAGATTTATTTAGGACGTTTGGTACTTCGTACTCACTTTGAGACAGATAGTCGCCATTACTACGGATTCAATACTATTGACGGCAAAATTCCGATGGACCAAAAATTGTCTAGATTTTTTGACAATAAAAATCAAAACGGTTCTTTCTATGATTTTGAACTCGCACCGCAAAAGTTTAGCATCGCTAATTTTATTAGTGATAACAACACAGATATAGATTTGTTCGATAGATGTAAAAAATTTGAGATCTTCAATGAAGAATGGATGCGTCAACCGAAATATCAATACAAAACATTTCGGTCTGCATCCAAAGGTAAGCGTATAAATCTCACTAGAAAAAGAAAATCAGATCGAAGTGATTACCTTATTTTGGGCTCTAATGACTATTTAGGCTTAGCATCTCACCCAGAGGTTCTTAAGGCGGCAAAAGATGCGATTGATTTATACGGATTTGGTTCGACAGGTTCGGCGGTGTCTACAGGACTTAGTGATATTCACGCAGAACTAACTGAGTATATTGCAAAGTTATTCAAACAAGAAAGCGCATTGTTATACAATTCTGGCTATACCGCCAACATCGGCATAATTTCTGGAATAACCGGAGAGCAAGATTTGATTTTAGCGGATATACTTTCGCATGCTTCGATCCAAGATGGCATGCAAATGGCTAAAGCAACATCGAGATTTTTTAAACACAATTCGCCAGAGCACTTAGAAAAAATGTTGAATGAAATGCGGGTAAACCATTGTGGTTCTTTGGTTATTACCGAAGGTGTTTTTTCTATGGATGGCAATACGCCGCCTCTTCCAGATTTAGTGAAAGTTGCAAAAAAATATAATTCAAGAGTGATGGTGGATGAGGCGCATTCATTTGGTGTGGTCGGAAACAATGGCATGGGTATTGTTGATAAATACAATCTTCAAAGCAAGGTTGATATTATAATGGGGACTTTCTCAAAAGTCTGCGGAGGAATCGGGGGATTTGTCGCTGGTTCAAAGCAGCTTGTTGACTGGCTTCATGTGTTTTCTCGTGCGAATGTTTTCAGTGTCTCCATTCCGCCATCGACAGCTGCCGCCGCCTTAAGAGCTTTGCAATTATTTAAAGAAGACAAATCACTAGTCTTGAATTTGCAAAAAAATATTCAACAATTTATTCAAGGCTTAAAACATCTTGGATGGCAAGCTCCATCGCATCATGAAAGTTCAATTATACCTGTCGTCATCGGAGATGAAGAAAAACTCGGAATTATGAATCAAGTCATGTTAGATGAAGGTGTTTTTGTGGTTCCAGTCATTTATCCCGCAGTTTCAAAAACACGTTGTCGATTTAGATTTACAATGATGAGTACTCTTACAGAAACAGATGTAGATTATGTCCTCAATGTTTTCGAGAAGGCAATGATCAAAGCAAACTTTAGTTTCGCCGAACAACTAGAAAGCGAAAAAAAATTAAATGATTCTAGAAATAGATAGAATCGCCGGATTTCTGCTGCTTGGTCTTTCTGCTCTCTTAAATGTCGATGCGTTACCAGAAAATGCAGATGGTATTTGGAGAGCAAAAGGTGGATGGCAAAAGTCTTCTGATTCCTACAGATTTACTGCTGAATCAGTTGCAATAGTTGAGATGTGCTCGAATAATCCTAACTATTTTGTGGAATTTCCTTCTATAATTCACGGAGCCCATAAAGTAACTATAGGTGGTAGAGTTCTTATAAATTACGGTGATATGGACTTTAAAGTTGCGCAATCATTTTATGGCTCGCCGATTTTAACTTGTAAAGATGTCGTTGATTCAGACCATTCTCACCCACTTATTTGGGAAGCTTCTAGCTATGCGCAATATTTTGCCAGATTTGATTTCTATCCGCGAATAAGTAGCCATAAGCCACACAATAAACTGTTTCAGGAAACTTTAAATATCGTAGCTGGTGGTGGTCTGATAATTATTGGTATTCTTGTTCTTATCGTTTTTTGGGGAAAAGTTGGAAATGATATTTCAATTTCAGTGTGTTTTGCGGCGATTTTTCTGGCTTTTTACTTCGTTATGAATGTTGCGTCATCGTTTGGTATTGAAATTTCAATGTTAAATGCACATAAAATTGCAGATGCGGGAATGTGGATTGGTGGAGCGTTTGTCGTCAACGTCTTTCGCTTGCAAGGAGTTGTGGGTCGAAATTTGCTTCTATTCTATATCGCTAGTGTTGTTCTAGCTTTGTTGATATTCAGTTTTGCAAGCACAGGCGATGCTGTTCAGCTCGGAACGATGATTCCATTTTTAGGCTATTTTGCTTTTAGTCTCACTTCATTGATTCGTTTGTACGTCAAAAGAAATTTTGAGAAAAACAATGCAAACAATTGGTTCAAAGTCGGGACTCTTTTGTTATTTATATCAAGTGGAATTAATGACTTCATGATAGTTTCAGGTGTGTATCATGGCTATGTATTGCTATCTGTTGGAGTGGTGTTTGGTGTTATTGCAATTGCACTAGATGTGAACGAACGTATTAATGAGACTTATTCTGAGCGCGACTATTTAAGGTTTAACCTTGAAAAAGAAGTTAAAAGTAAAACATTAGCCCTTGAAGAGAAAACCTCTAACTTAGAACAAGTGGTTATAGAACTTAAAACAACTCAAGCTGAACTTATCCAATCTGCTAAAATGGCGTCGCTGGGTACTCTGTCTGCAGGCATTGCCCACGAAATTAACAATTCTTTAAATTACGTAAATGGAGCAATGACTCCATTAGAGTCACTATTAAAAAAAGAAGAGCAACTAAAAAGCAATGATAAGATTTTTAGTTTGATTAAGGTGATGAAAGAAGGACTACATATAACCTTTGAAATCATTAAAAGCCTTCGTATGTATTCTGGTCTCAATCAAGCCAAGCTCAAAGAATATAGAGTTGCAGAACTTATAGACGCGGTATTGTCTATTTTGCGAGCAAAGATTAAGGCTAAAAATGCCAATGTCCAAATCAAGCTACCTGAAAATATGCGACTTACATTAAATGCCGCTGGGTTTAATCAAGTTATGATGAATTTAATTGTTAACGCATTAGACGCTATGCAAGAAAATCAAGCAAAAGTAAATATGATTACAATTTCTGGTCAGGATTTTGATGACCATGGTGAAATATTCGTCGAAGATAATGGTAGTGGGATACCGGAAAATATTTTGAAAAGTATTTTTGATCCTTTTTTTACTACAAAAGACGTTGGCGAAGGTACCGGGCTTGGTTTGCATATCAGTAGATCGGAAATTAAGCGTCTGGGAGGAGAGTTGCGTGTTTCTTCACAGCTAGGCGTAGGTACTGTTTTTTCAATTATAGTTCCTAAGAATCAGGCCGAGCGTGTGCCTGAAGTTAAGGACGCCGCATGAAAAAGCCCATTATTTTTTATGTTGATGACGAGCCGAATAATCTGACGATATTTGAAGCTTCAGTTCCTGATACATGGCAAGTTTATACTTTTGATAGTCCTATCACGGCGCTTAAGGAGCTTGAGCGGTATCATCCGAGCATTGTTCTATCTGACCAGCGTATGCCGATTATGAAAGGTGTTGAGTTTTTAGAGTTGGTTAAAAAGCTTTTGCCAAGTGCGATTCGGATTGTGGTTACTGGATATTCTGATGAAGATTTAGTCATCGAGTCCGTCCGAAAAGCTCAAGTTTTTGATTATTTAAGAAAGCCTTGGGAGACTGAAGAGCTAATTGCAAGCTTGCAGCGAGCTTTAGATTTTTATTCACTAAACCAAGAGCGCGAAGAGCTTTTAAATACTTTGCAAAAGCAACAGGCAGAACTCAAAGATAAGACTGAAAATCTATCAAAAGCTAAATTAGAGTTAGAACTTTCAATAGCAAAAGAAAAGCAAATGCGGCAAGAGTTGGAATCTTGGGTGCCACCATTTGTCGTTTGGGCTATCCAATCAGAAAATGTAAAATTTCCGCTCATGCGAAATTTAATTGGCGTGACATTTGATATTATTGAAAGCAGCCGATTGCATGGCCAACTGGTCAATGGCAAACCTGTTCGAAAAAGAATATTGGAGTTGTTTTCTGAAGCCATAATGCGTCACAGTGGATGGCGCGAATCCCATGCCGGAGATTCGGCTTATGCGCATTTTGGGTTGGTGGAATCTCAAAAGCCGCCAGCAGAGGCCGCATTGGCCGCGGCGCAAGATTTTCGAGTTGCTCTAAGGGGCCTAAGCAAAGTCAGCGGCCTGGACTTTGAATGTGGAATTGCACTGCATTTGAGTAAAGACACCATTGTTGATGTACATACCATACAGATATCTACAGATGCGGGTATCAAGACGCAAAAGTCCTTTGATACAAGTTCTCGAGACGTAGATCTGCTTCATCGCATTGAAAAGTTGACGCATGCTCTACCTGGTACTAATATCATCCTTACCGCAGACTTCTTGTCTCAGTTGCATTCGATTCCACAAAGATTGATTGACTTAGGGTATGTTGCAGTTCGTGGTCAGACAGAATGCGTGAGGCTTCACCTTATTCCGAGTGATTTGGCTTCTGGAGAGGCGCTGCAAAAATTTAAAAACGAATATTTTGAAGAGACTAAAGAATTAGCCCAACAAAAATATGATAAAGAAACGCTTGGCAAAAACAGCCAAAACAACCAAAAATCAAAGTCAGACGAAGCCGCCTAAAGAATTTCAACAAAAGCAATTTGCTACCAAGGGCTCGTTAAAGATATTTCGAGCCGAACTTATGCATTGCTTATCTTCTATTAAGATCCGAGCTGCTGAACGTTCTCGTCTTAAGCATTATAAAGATTGTGGACTGGTGGTTGATGAAACTGGAGTTGTTGTTGATTTAGAAGACTTTAAAAGCATTCGAACTAAATACCCTAAAGCAACACTTGTTGAATGGAAGAATTCTATAATCATTCCTGGCTTTGTTGATGCACATTTGCATATGCCTCAGCTAAATATGATAGGCGCATATGGCGAAAATCTTCTTGGCTGGCTAAAAAAATACACTTTTCCTACCGAAGCGGATTTGGGAAAAAATCGGGATTTAAGCCAAGCTATAGCGCAGCAATTAATGATAGAGCTGCTGCGTAATGGGACGACAACAGCAGCTATTTATACAACGGTGCATGGCCACACTTGTGATCAGACTTTTATGGCGGCTGAGCAGGCGGGCATCCGGGCCATTATTGGTAAAGTGAGTATGGACCGAAATGCTCCTCGTGCGTTGACTATGTCGGCAAAACGAGATTTGGAATTAAACGAAGAGTTGATTGAAAAGTGGCACGGTAAGAATTCAAAACTTCACTATGCAATTACACCACGCTTTGCCCCTACATCAACGCCATTGCAATTAAAAATGCTAGGTGATCTTTTTCAAAAGACCCCTGGCTTATATATGCAAACACATTTATCAGAAAGTCGAGCTGAATTGGAATGGGTTAAGAAACTCTATCCTAAACATCGCGATTATCTTTCGGTCTATGCAGACAATGGGTTGATCGGCGAAAAAGCAATATTTGGCCATGCTATTCACTTGCGCC
Source organism: Oligoflexales bacterium (assembly GCA_018060885.1). Classification (GTDB taxonomy): domain Bacteria; phylum Bdellovibrionota_B; class Oligoflexia; order Oligoflexales; family JAGOVF01; genus JAGOVF01. Next base: position 29,903 of record JAGOVF010000011.1, read on the forward strand.
AAAATGAAATAAATAGAATTGAAGCTACGCATTCTGCTATTTGTCATTGTCCGAGCTCAAATCTATTTCTCGGAAGCGGGCTTTGTCCGATCACAAAATATTTAGAACAAGGCCTAAATGTGGCACTTGGCAGTGATATAGGAGCCGGGACAAGCTTGAGTTTATGGCGAAATCTGCTTGATGCGTATAAAATTCAACAGTTAGCAGGGGCTAGCATAAGCCCATCAAATTTACTATATTTAGCAACACTTGGCGGGGCAGAAGCTCTTAAAATGGAGCAAAGAATCGGTAATCTAGTTCCAGGCAAGCAAGCAGACTTTCAAGTGCTGCGTTGGGATCGAGAAGAGCTGCTCGCTCGTCGTATGGAAACAGAAGAAAATGCTCAGCAGCGACTTTTTGCTCTGATTACGCATGCTGATAAACACCTTGTTGCAGCTACCGCTATAGATGGTCAATTGGTTTTTGAAAATGGTGATTTAAATACTTAAAATAGGAAAAAATGGTAATGAACGAAGCTGAAAACCCAAGTCTTTTTCGAGTACGACACTCGTTGGCGCATATTTTAGCGCAAGCTGTGAAGTTGGAGTTCCCAAAAGCGCAGTTAGGATTCGGGCCTGCAACTGAGACAGGGTTTTTCTATGATTTTGATTTAGGTGAAGCAGTGATTCATCCTGAAAATTTGAAAAACATTGAAAAGAAGATGAAAAAAATAATTGGCCAAGCTCAGGAATTTAAACGTGAAGACTGTGACTATTCTGAAGCAAAAAGTCGATTAGACGCTGTCTATGAAAGCTATAAATTGCAAAATATAGATAAGTTGAAAATGTCAGGAGTTACTAATTTCTCGTTTTATAGCAATGGCCCATTTATGGATTTATGTGAAGGACCGCATGTCGGAAAAACAAGTGAAATAAACGCCAACGCATTTAAGCTAGATCGAATTGCCGGCGCATATTGGCTGGGTGATGAGAAAAATAAGATGCTGACGCGCATATATGGTCTCGCTTATGAGACACCTGAACAGCTACAAGATTTTTTAAAGCGTCGAGAATTAGCAGAGAAATACGACCACAAAAAACTCGGCAAGGAACTAGATTTATTTCATTTTGAAGAGAATATTGGCAAAGGTTTGCCCCTATGGTTGCCAAACGGCACAGTCATTCGCGATGAAATAGAAAAATTTGCTAAAGAAAAAGAGTTTCAATATGGCTATCAAAGGGTCTGGACGCCGCATATTACTAAAAAAGAACTCTATGAAATGTCAGGTCATTTAGCGGCATATAAAGATGGCATGTTTCCTGCGCTGGTCGAGGTGGATGAGCTAACAGGGGCAAAACAAGAATATTATCTTAAACCGATGAATTGCCCACATCATCATTATATTTTTAAAAGCCGTCGTCGCAGTTACCGTGATTTACCTCTGCGTTTAGCCGAATATGGCACTCAGTATCGCTGGGAGCAGTCTGGAGAACTTTCAGGCATAATTCGTGTGCGAGCAATGACAATAAATGACGCGCATATCTATTGTGCATTTGAAGATGCAAAAGCAGAAATGCGCAATGTCTTGAAACTTTATATGGAATACTATACTGCGTTTAAACTTACAGATTATGTTTTCCGTTTATCACTCAATGACCCCGAAAACCAGCAAAAATACAAGGGCGATGCGGCTATGTGGGAAAAAGCATCGACTGTTTTGCGAGAAGTTTTAATTGAAGAGAAAATTCCTTTTGTTGAAGCAAAGGGTGAAGCTGCATTTTATGGGCCTAAAATTGATATCCAATTTAAAAACTTAATGGGCCGAGAAGAAACAGTTTCTACAATTCAGCTTGATTTGCTCAGCCCACAGAATTTCGATTTAAATTTTCATGATAAAGATGACAAAGAAGTGCGCCCAGTGATAATTCATCGTTCACCCTTATCAACCCACGAAAGATTTATCAGCTTTTTGCTAGAATTTTATGGTGGAGCGATGCCAACTTGGTGTTCACCAGTACAAGTTGCTCTTATTCCTGTCAATGATAGTTGCTTGGCTTATGCCGAGGAGCTGCGAGAATTGTTACACAAACAATTTGTGCGAGTTGAAGTTGATGACACTAACAATTCGTTTAATAAAAAAATTCGCAATAGCGCCGTTAAAAAAATTCCTATTTCAATCATAATAGGTAACAAAGAAGTCGATGAAAAATTGGTGACTTTACGTCGCTTGGGCGTTGAACAGCAGGAAACTATTGCTCGCGATACGTTTGTAGCCCAGATTCTGACTGAGATTCGTGAGCGCCATAATTTCCGCGAACCTATGCATTCAATTATTTAGAGGATTTCCGATGTTGCCACCAATTAATTTTAAAAAGTGGATTGATGAACACCGCGATCAACTCAAGCCGCCAGTGTGTAATCAGGTCGTTTATAAAGACGCGGATTTTATCATCATGGTTGTTGGTGGGCCTAATTCTCGAAAAGATTATCACCTAAATGAAACTGAAGAGTTTTTCTATCAATTAGAAGGTGACATGCTCTTAAAGATTAAGGATAAGGAAGGATTTAAAGATATATTGATTAAACAAGGCGAAATTTTTTTACTACCGGCATCGACTCCACACTCTCCGCAGCGTTTTGCAAATACAGTCGGACTGGTCATTGAACGACGACGACCAGAAGCAAGCTTAGATGCTTTTCAATGGTATTGTGATCAATGCACGGCTTTATTATACGAAGAGAGAGTTAAGTTGACGAATATAGTCCAACAGCTACCGCCCATTTTTCAGCGCTATCAAAGTAGCGGAAAACACACTTGCCAGAGCTGTGGATTTGTTAATGCTCAAAATTGATATCCACACGCATATTTTACCGAAAGCTATTCCAGACTTTATGAAGAAATTTGGTTATGGCGGATTTATAAAACTCGAACATCACAAATCCTGTTGTGCGCGCATGCTGCGCGATGATGGCACTTTTTTTCGCGAGATCGAGCATAATTGCTGGGATGCGGATGTTCGCTTAAAAGAATGTGAGAAGAGTGGAATTAAAGTTCAAGTGTTGTCTACTGTTCCTGTTATGTTTTCCTATTGGGCGAAACCCAAAGATGCCTTAGAAGTCTCGCGATTTATAAATGACGATATTGCGCATACAGTGAGTCGCTATCCAAAAAATTTTGTTGGACTTGGGACGGTGCCTTTGCAAGACGAAGAGCTTGCGTGTTTAGAGTTGCGTAGATGTATAGAGGAGCTGGGTTTACGCGGCGTTGAAATTGGAACGCATATCAATGGCGATAATCTCGATCACAGACGCTTTCGCGAATTTTTTCGTCTAGCCGAGCAACTTGGCGCCGCTATCTTCGTGCATCCTTGGGATATGATGGGCAGCGATTCCATGCAGAAATATTGGTTACCGTGGCTCGTCGGTATGCCTGCGGAATCTTCTCGAGCAATTTGTTCGATGCTTTTCGGTGGTGTGTTTGAGCAGTTTAAAGATCTTCGCGTCGCTTTTGCGCATGGCGGCGGCGCTTTTCCCGCGACTTTCGGCAGAATAGTTAAAGGTTATGAAGCTAGGCCTGATTTGTGTGCAGTCGACAATCCGCATCACCCAACTAAATATTTGGGTCATTTTTATTTAGATACTCTTGTTCATGACGTAAAGATATTACAACTCTTAGTTGAATTGATTGGCGCAGAACGTTTAGCAATTGGCAGTGATTACCCTTTTCCTTTAGGCGAGGATTCGCCCGGTTCGATTGTTGATGAATTACAGAAAAGTTTTAAATCTACACCGAGTGTTATGAATGCACTTTGCCATGGGTCAGCATTGCAATGGCTAGGCTTAAAAAAATCTGACTTTTTAGAATAGGCTATATCAATGGGTATTAGTGAATTTCGTAGCGATTTCGAATTTGCAAAAACTTTAGATCAACAAGATGATTTGAAAGATTTTCGTAAGGACTTTTTATTTCCAAAACAAAAAAATGGCGAAGCTTATAATTATTTTTGTGGGAATTCTCTAGGTCTTCAGCCCATCAAGACTAGAGAATATATAAACGAAGAATTATCAGCTTGGTCGGAGCTAGGCGTAGAAGCGCACTTTAAAGCCAAAACTCCTTGGTATTCTTACCATGAATCAGTCACTCAGGGCTTGGCCGAAATTGTCGGGGCTCAAACAAATGAAGTTGTCGCAATGAATTCATTGACAACTAATTTGCATTTAGCTCTTGTTTCTTTTTATCAACCGAATGCAAAACGTTATAAAATTTTAATTGAAAAAGGCGCCTTTCCTTCGGATTACTATGCGGTCAAATCGCAAATTCGCCAGCGCGGTTTTGATGTCGAATCAGCATTAGTAGAAATAACTCCACGCGAAGGTGAGCAAATATTACGCACAGAAGATATTTTGGCTAGCATTGAAAAACACGGTCCCGAGCTTGCCTGTGTAATGTTAGGGGGAGTTCAATATCTCACAGGGCAGCTGTTTGATATGAAAGAAATTGCCTCGGCCGCCCAAAATCAAAACGCTTATGTTGGTTTCGATTTAGCCCACGCTGCCGGAAACGTGGAATTGAAATTACATGATTGGAATGTCGATTTTGCTGTTTGGTGTAGTTACAAATATCTGAACTCAGGAGCGGGCGGTATCGCAGGTTTTTATGTGCATGAGCGACACTCTCAAAAAAGTAAAAATGGAAAATTTTTACCCAGATTTGAAGGTTGGTGGGGAACAAATAAAACGACCAGATTTAAAATGGAAGCAGATATTGATCCAATTCTCAGCGCAGAGGCCTGGCAGCTTAGCAACCCACCCATATTTCAATTAGCAGCTTTGCGGGCATCACTTGAGCTTTTTCAGAAAGCGCAAATGTCAAGGATTCGCAAAAAGAGCGTTAAATTAACCGCTTATTTTGAATATTTATTAGATCAGATGTTGGGCTCGGATATCTCCATAATCACGCCGCGACAATATGATGCAAGGGGTGCTCAGCTTTCATTGAGAATTGGCGCACAAAAAGATAGGTCTTTTATAGAGCGTTTAGCAGATCATGGTGTCGTGTGTGATTTTCGCATGCCAGATATTATTCGCGCGGCTCCTGCTCCTTTGTATAACAATTTTAGTGATGTTTATGCGCTGGTGAATGCAATAAAAACTGCTTTAAGGAACTCATAATGCCTGCCGTAGATAATTCAAATGAATTCGACAAATTAGATAAATCAAAAACGATCACTATAATCGGCGCCGGACTTACGGGCTCCATGATGGGAATTATACTTGCACGTAAAGGTTTTCAGGTTGAGATTTATGAGAGACGTCCAGATATGCGAAGTCATCTTATTTCAGCTGGGCGGTCGATTAACCTAGCAATTTCTGAGCGCGGGCTCTATGCGCTAGAACGATTAGGTCTAAAAGAAAAAGTATTAGCGAATGCGGTACCAATGCTTGGAAGAATGATGCACGCTCGCGACGGGGCAAAAAGTTATCAAGCCTATAGCCCCTACCCACATGAGTTTATAAATTCTGTTTCCCGCGCAGAACTGAACAAACTGCTCATGTCCGAGGCTGAAGCAAGTGGCAAAGTTAAAATCTTTTTTGAACATGAGCTTATTGATTCAAAGCTTGACGAAGGAGTTTTAGATTTTCGAGTAGCGAGTGGCGGTCAGTTAGTAAATAAACAAGCAAATGTGGTTTTGGGTACAGATGGCTCAGCTTCAAATTTAAGAAATGAAATTCTTTCTGTTAATGCTAAAAGTCAGATGACGCGGGAGAAGCTAAGTCATTCCTATAAAGAACTGCACATAGCTCCTTCTGAGGGAGAAAATAAATTTAAACTCGATAAAAATGCGCTGCATATTTGGCCACGCAGCTCTTTTATGATGATTGCTTTACCAAATATAGACGGTTCATTTACGGTCACCTTATTTTTGCAGACCGAAGGTTCGGAATCTTTTGCTGCTTTAAACACAGCGCAAAAGGTACGAGAATTTTTTTCTCAGCAATTTGCTGACGTCGTGCCTTTACTTGAGAATCTTGAAAGAGATTTTTTTGAAAACCCTACGGGCGAACTCGCAACAATAAAATGTTTCCCCTGGAGTGTCGGCTCACGCGCACTAATTTTTGGCGATGCCTCGCATGCAGTCGTGCCCTTTTATGGGCAAGGCATGAACTGCTGTTTTGAGGATTGCGTGGTGCTAGACACGTTGATTGAGGAAAGAGCTGTACAAGGATGGCAGGATATTTTTGACACTTTTTCTCGGCAAAGAAAGCCAAATTCCGATGCTATAGCCGATTTAGCGGTAGCTAACTTTATTGAGATGCGCGATCTAGTTGGGCAGGAGAGCTTTCTGATCGAAAAGAAAATCGAGCGCCGCTTGTCTGAGCTTTATCCGGATGAGTTTCAATCAGTTTATCGACTTGTTTCGTTTAGCCGAGAGCCTTACTCAAAAGCCTGGCAGCAACGCAGCTTAGAGCGGGAGTTGCTTGAAAAGATTCGACTGCAAGTTCCTGATATTGACAATTTAGATAAAAAGATCGCACGACCCTATTTTGATGAATTTTTAGCCAAAGTCGCACAGCTTTGAGTTCTCAATAAGAACAGTATCGGTTATAATCCTTCAGTTAAAACAAAGGGGAGAAGCAATGTTTACTAAAGAAGATTTTAAAATTGAATCCGCTGGCGAGTTTATGGAGTTTTTACCAATTTTTGTTTTTATAGGTTTAATCGCGCCCTTTCTTATAGCTGCCTATACGATCGGATTTTTTCTAAATTTATTTGGTATGATTGACGCTTAATTGGTGCAACTGTGCATAAAATTTCTGATACCAAAAAATTAAATAATGGCGTTGAAATACCGATTTTCGGCTTAGGTGTGTGGAAAGCTTACGCGAAAGAGACCTACCAAGCTGTTAGATGGGCCTTGGAGCTTGGTTATAGACATATTGATACTGCAGCTATTTATGGCAACGAAGTCGAAGTGGGGAAAGCTATTCGTGACAGTGGTATAGCTCGAGAAGAAATATTCGTAACGACAAAGCTATGGCGGGACGACCATTCAAAGGTTGGCCAAGCGTTTCAAGTAAGCCTTAAAAAACTAGATATAGGATATATCGATTTATATCTTAGCCATTTTCCAACTCCAGAAGTTCGCATTTCTGCTTATAAAAATATGCAAGAAATTTTAAAAGACGGATCTTGTCGCTCTATTGGGGTGAGCAATTACACAGTCAAACATTTAAAAGAGCTCATTGCGAATTGCGAAGTTGTTCCGAGTGTTAATCAAGTCGAATTTCATGTGTTTTTAAATCAAAAAGATCTTTTGAAATATTGTGAAGCAAACTCAATAGCATTGGAAGCATACTCTCCTTTAGCTCACGGACAGCGTTTAAATGATCCGGTTTTAATAGAAGTTGCAAAAAAGTATCATTGCAGCGTGGCACAAATTATGATTGCTTGGTGCTTACATAGAAATTTAATAGTCATTCCGAAAACAGTTCAAAAAGCACGCTTAGCAGAAAATGCTGCTGCATTGGCACTCAAATTGTCTGAGGATGATCTGCAAAGACTTGAAGCTTTAGACGAGCAATTGCGCACTTGCTGGGATCCAAGCGATGTGCCTTAGTAATGAAGTTTTAATAATCTCTTTATATCTACGTGATGCACACTTTTAATAGATTTTCATAGAGTCTATAGCTGGGGGTCTGTATTGCCTGCCAGAGGATCGCTCAATTTTTATGCCATCCATGGCAAAATTATCGCTACCGGTTCGGGCGTCCAGCCCTCACCAGTTCCTCTGGCAGGCAATACAGACCCCCAGCTATAGACTCAAGTGGCTATCATTTCAGGGTGCATTGGAAAAGTTGCAACACTTCCGTTATTTGCTTTTCAACATCTCAGCAGCAGAGCTCGCTGGGCTGCAAACTTCCACACCAAATGAGCTAAAGACTTTGGGTGTTTGGGGCTGTTTTTTTACCTAAACTTGCTTAATACAAAGCGCTTTTCTGAGAGTAACTTTAGAAAGCATGGCGGCTTGTCTTGGTATGAACGGACTGCTAGAGGAACTGGTGAGGGCTGGACGCCCGAACCGGTAGCGATAATTTTGCCATGGATGGCATAAAAATTGAGCGGTCCTCTAGCAGTCCGTTCATACCAAGACAAGCCGCCATGCTTTCTAAATGAAAGTTGTATAAATGTGTGTATCAATTAGCTTTATAAACTTGATTTGACTGTCGCAGCATCAGTTGTTGTTATCAAAGGCAGAAACTCCTCTAGTAAAGCAACGTCAACCGGCCCAGTTATCTTATGTTTTATGATCCCATTTCCGTCGATAAAAAATGTTTCGGGCGCACCGGTGACTCCATAATCCAGGGCCGCTCGGCCGTCAACATCTAGCGCAATTAAATAAGTCTTGCCGTAATTTTCTACGAAATTCAATGCGTCTTCTTTAGTATCTTGAATCGCAATCCCGATTAAAGCAACGTCGCTACCTGCTCGGTGTTGCCGCCAAAAGGCTTCAAGATTTTGCGCTTCTTGTCGACAGCTAACACACCAACTGGCCCAAAAGTTTATAATGAGCCCCTTACCTTTAAAGTCTGTAAGGTTTGCAAAGTCGACTTCTTGAGGATTAAAATTACTCGCGCCGGAAATTACTGGGACTCTAAATCCGAGTGCAGGTTTATTTAAAAGTACAGTTGGAATATGGCTGGTGTCTATTTGTAGGCCTTTGTATGCAACGCTGATAATGGATATTGATATAGCTATTAATATGCCAATACCAATAAAATGTTTTTTACTAGATCGAGGTGAATGTTGTTTTTGCTCTGACATAGTATCGTCGCTCCTGAAGAAAAATTCTAACTATTCTTTAAAAATAGACTGCTCTAAAAGTGCTCGATCCATTTTTGTATGGTCTTCGGGTTTGCGGTACTCCTCAGAGTGTTTGACCATTAATTTTCTTGAATAGAACATCTTACCATCTTCAGAAATTTTGCCTTCAGCAACAACACCCGATTCTTCTTTAAAAAGATCGGGTGGTGTACCTCGATGTTGCACTTCTATATTAATTCCTTGCATGTTGGTGATGATAAATTTAAGCGAAAGAGTTTCTGGGTTCCAATCCACGCTGTCTTTTAAGACCATGCCCCCCATTTTGATTGTGTCTTCTTGCAAAGACTTTGCTTTTAAAACAACCTCATCAGGCGTGTAGAAATAAACCATTTCGTCGCCGAGTTTTAGAAAGCTAAGCCCTATTACTGTCAGAGCGATAATAACGCCGCCTAAAATCCAGCGAATTTTTCTTTTTTCATTTGTATTGTTCATGTTTTCTCCTGGTCTTGGTTTAAAATTTCATCTATTGCATTTTCAAGCTTCAGATTCTTGATGCGATCTGTGATTAGAGAAAGTCCGTATCCTAGTAATAGAAAAACACCGAAACCATAAGCTGCGATAATGTATTGAATATTGTCACCAATTGGTTCCATGCATTACCTCGCTTGCATTGTTTTAGCTTCGATTGCTTCGCGAAGCTGTAAGTTCTCAGATCTTGTGCGTAGTAACCAAATTGAAAATAAAATCATGGTTATTATAGCAAAATAAAGCGTGTTGTAGATTTCGCTCGACATAGCGTTACCATCGGCTCGGAATAAAGAGGGTGGTTGATGTAGCGTTCTCCACCAAGTGACACTTTTATAAACAATTGGAACACAAGCAGCAATTAAAATGCCTAAAATTCCGCAAGCTCGATTTCGCTCAATAGATGGGCTAAACGCACCGTAAAGTAAAAGATATCCTGAATACAATAAAGCTAAAATAAGAGTTGTCGTAAGCCTTGCATCCCAAGTCCAATAAACCCCCCAAGTTGGTCGACCCCAGATTGATCCAGTAATTAAAGTCAGAATTGTAAACAAAAGCCCTACTTCTGCAGTCGCCTTGCCAATTTGCATAGGGCGATAGGTTTTTTGCATCAGAGATTTTATGCTTACAGTTAAAAGAATAAATGAAAGAAGAAATGCAGTTAGGGCAGAAGGCACATGCAGAAAGATGATGCGATAAACTTCGCCTTGAATACGATCGACCGGAGCATAAAAGAAACCTAATAACCAAGAAACTTCTACCAGGAAGAATAAAAATATTCCGACTAAAAAATTGATATTGTGTTTGGAGAAGTGCATTTATCAGACCTTATTTTCTGAACTCTCTTGGCTTACTGTTTCAATGTTTTGCGTACTAAAAAGCTCTATAAAAAGCAAAATACCTAAAGTGAGGTAAATGATATCAAAAGCAAGCAACAATCCAAGCCAATTCCATAATGTATCGGTAAATTTCCGGTTTTCTAAATAGAGTAAGCTGGATTGAACGCCTGCCAGCAAAGCTGGAGTGCATAATGGATAGTAGAGTAAGGGATAAATGATTTGGCGAGCTTGTGCGTGTATCACTACAGCAGCCAAAAGTAGGCCCAAAGGTACAAGGCCAAAGATAAGCAATAGGACGATCCCGAGAATTGGAGTAAAGAAAGCAATAGGGTTGGGCACTGCTAATAAGAGGCAGCCGAGTAATATAGTAGGAATTGCTATCATGATGCATAAAATGCTTACCGTAATAAGTTTTGCGAGAAATACTGAAGCTGGCCAGATGGGATAAGAACGAATTAAGTCCAAAGCGCCATCTTCTTGATCGCTATCAAAGCTTCGCATTAATATGAGTTGCAGAGAAAGAAATATCGCTAAAAAAACTTCTGCCGTAAAAAATTGGGCAAGTTGTGATTTGTCGAATTCACCAAAAGAAAAGGTGAATAGAAGCAGAATAGTAATTGAAAATAACAACGGCGATAAAAGTCGATCTCGACTTTGGAACTCGATAGAAAGCTGTTGTTTACTTAAATAATAAATCTGTTGCAGTTTTGTGGCTTTTGATTTTTTATTCAATTTATGAGCCTCTAGATCTATTTAAGTGAGAGATAATTTGGATTCAATGCAGTAAATGCATTTGTTTCGTGGCTTACTAAAAGAGCCATTTTCCCCATTTTGAGGTGTTCTCTAAGCAATTCGATAAATAGACCTACTGCTTCCTCATCTAATCCGTATAAAGGCTCATCTAATAACCACAGTGGCGCTGGGCTTAATGCTAATCTTGCTAAAGCAAGGCGCCTTCGCATTCCGGTAGAGTATTTTTCAACCGGCAATTTTAACATTAAGCTTCCTCGGCTTAATCCCCAATGTTTTAAATGTTCTGTTAAGAAAACATCGTTTGCATCGAGAGCGCGTAAATTTGCCCAAAATCGCAGATTTTGTAATGCGTCTAATTTTTTAAATAGCGCATTATTTTCTGGCGCGAGGTATTCAAGGTCAATTGCGTTTGTAAAGTCTTGCGGAGATATTTGCCATAAAATTTTACCTCGTTGTAGCGGAAGCTGACCCGATATAATTTTTATTATTGTTGATTTACCACTTCCATTTTGTCCAACGAGATGTAGAAGCTCTCCACCTTTTATAGAGAAATTTATGTTTTTTAGGATGGGAATATAAGAGTAGCTAAAATTTAAATTTGATACCGTTAACATCATATTTTGCCAATTATTCCTTTAGATTTAATTAATGCAAATTAAGGGAGAAATCTCACTCAGCTAAATCAATAGCCAGTAACGCAGATGTTTTACGATCAGCTTTACTTCCAGAACTAGTGATAATTTTATCATGATATGAAGCCACTTCTAGACTAATGAGCCCTAAATTTATCCCGATTCCCATAGCAATACCAGCGCTATTGTATCCTGTTCGAGCTTTGATCGGTGCTTTAGAGCCGCTGCCAAAAAAACAAAATTCAAGGCCTGTTCTAATTTTAGCATCGGCTTCTACTTCTGAATCTGTTAGATCGGCGGCCTCTGCAAGAAAGTTCATTTCTAGCCAGTTACTTAATTTAGGCGAGATTGAAAAACCTAAACTCACATCTTGTTTGATCTCAAACTCTGTAAATTCAGGGTCTGGCTCCGCGGGAGCTTTTTTTAGATCGACTGTGGCATTGTTTAAGTTCCTAACGACTAGAGCTACACTGGGTCGCAATTGTGTTTTCTTTAATTTTACTTTGGAGTTTCGCCACAGAAGGCCAGCATTTTTGCCAAATATTGAATAGGAATATCGCGTCGCTTTTAGAATATCTGGCCTTGTTTCTGTATTTATAAGGTCAAGATATGCATATTGCCCTCGATTTACAGTCATCTCACTTGAATATCCGAATACACCGAAGTAGAGTTTATCTTCAACTAAAGGAACGCTTAGTCCTAATCCAAACCCTTGTTGCGCGCGAAAATGACCTTCAATTTCACCATCAGTACCATTACTAACAGCAGCTCCCTGTTGATCTACAAAGGGAACAAACATCAATCGACCATAAACAACTCCGGGAGTAAGACTTGCGCGAATATATTGACGCTTTCCTGCCGCCGCATCAACAAGAGTTTCTCCTACATGCTTATCAGCAGTGCCATTGTTTTCTTTGAATGATTCATTTAGTTTTTGAGTATTTTCATTAATGCTGAGATTGAATGCAGGTAAATAGAAGTGTTTTAAGTTGCCGTCCCTACCCGACTCGATTTGCCAAGGATTGTCGCCGATATTTGCTGGATTATAATAAGGGGCATCTAAGCCATCTGCAAGAGTTGAAAGAGCTCCCCCCATTCCCTGGGCTCGGCTAGAACCCCATAGGCTATCATCTAAACTTATGAGTTCACTTGCTCTGCTTTTGCTTTCAGAAAAAAATAAAATTACAGAACAGTAAAATATTACTGAACTTAAAGTTTGCAGCCAAAAAACTGCAGAATATTGGTAACAAGGCTTTTTAATAAGGATTCTCCTCTGTTTTGCTATCGGATTTTTTGTATTATTTTTGAATTAATAAAATTTAACTCGGAATTATTAGGCATTGATAATGTGGAAAGAGGGCTTAATTTCGGCTTTGGAATAGGAACATAACTAACAGAAAATGTTATTGGAAAGAGTTTTTCTTACAAAAATCTAAAGTTCTAAGTAAAAAAAGCCGATAGGTACCCCTAAGGCGACAGCAACATACGAAATTAAAATCTGAGGTGTTTTCACGTGCGAATTTCTAGAAGTAAAATTCTAATTTTCCCTCTGCTGCATATTTTTGTCCTCGGGCAAAATGCCTGTAGCGTTCGTGAAGCTCCAGTGGGTGCATGTTTAATGGGAGATAGTCTAGGTCTTGCTAGTGGTAGTTATCGTCGAGTTGAAGAGCATCAGCTGCCATGGAAACAGGGTGAAAAATATACAATATCTTCGCCGCCTGGAACTTATGGACACGTTAACATGAGTGCCTATGCATGGGATTTTGTCGTTAGAAAAGATGGGGCGAGGGGTGCCGAGGTTCTCGCTTCAGTAGATGGCTGCATTAGATCAGTCAAGAGGGATGCAAGAACTAAATATGGTGGATTATCAAATTGGCGAGATGTCAATTATGTCACTTTGGTTTGGGATCGGCAGGTTAGCGAGCCCTATTATCCAGGAAAAAAAATCGAGTCTTTATACATGCATTTAGACCATATTTATCCCGAAATAAAGCCGGGAGTTTGTCTTAAAAAAGGAACGCCATTAGGAGTAACTGGCTGCACAGGCTATTGCACTGGCATACATTTGCATTATCAGGTTCAAACGCAAAACCAAGCCGGTGATTTTTGGAGCCAATCAGTTCCATTGCAATTTGCCGAAATGCCAATGCCTCGCATTGGGCAGGTTTCCACTTCGCAGAATTCAATTAATAGCGCTATTACGCCGCCCGTAACTGATAGACCTGTTCCTGTAGTGCCGACGCCAACGCCAACGCCAACACCTCGACCTCCAAGCAATAATGGAAACAGCTTTGTATATGCATCGCTTTGTTCCAGTCAAAGTATTCAAAATCCCGCTATGCCAATTTGTGTTCGCGATATACCAGGGCAATTCACTCAATCGAATACCCTTCTTTTTTGCAGTTCAAAGCAGAGTTATCAATGTGAGCATGGTTGTGAAAAAAGTGCATCTGGCGAAAGAGGTTATTGTTTGTCGAAGCCTAAATCAACCGAAAATACTGCAAATGAACTTCCTAAAATTGAAGTTCCAAATGTTGGCCACGATGAAATGGGAAGCAATTCGCCCGTTGCCGACGCGGCAAATTCAAGCCGTTATTATGGTGACGATGGCCAGCCAATAAATAGAATATCGGGCACAAATTGCAAATAGAAGCGTTTTTTGATATAGTATTAAGTGACTCCTTTATCTAAGGATTACCGCAGTTCTTCTGGTACTATTTTTTCTTGATGAAGTTTTAAAAAAATCCCTAAGAATTTTTCGAAAATTGTAAAAATCTAATAAATGACACGGAAGGCATTTATGCAATTAGCAAAATATTATGTGATGTCCATTTCTATTTTTCTACTTTTTTCATGCGGAGTAGAAAACAATTCTCAGAACTCATGTTTGCAAGAGAGTTCTACTAAAAAATTATCTCAGGTTGGGAAGTACTTCAAAGTAGAAGAACACAACTTACCTTGGAAATCTGGAGCTAAATACTTTATTTCGAGTCCACCAGGGAATTGGAGTCATGTTGATCATATGGCTTATGCATGGGACTTTTTACTCAGAAAAGATAGGGAAAAAGGTGCGGAAGTCTTAAGTACAGTTGACAGTTGCGTCCGTTCTGTAAAACGAGATGCAAAAACGACTTTTGGAAATAGAACTAATTCACATGATGTAAACTACATTACGATGACTTGGGATAAAAAGATTAGCGATGCAATGTATCCTGGCGAGAAAATAGAATCACTTTACTTGCATCTAGCGGAGATATATCCGGAGGTAAAAGTAGGTGCTTGTTTTAAGAAGGGAACAGCCCTAGGAATTACGGGATGTACCGGCTGGTGTACGGGCATTCATTTGCATTACCAAGTTCAAAAACAAAAACCGAGTGGTTTCTTCGTTAATAATTCACTGCCTGTTCAATTTGCAGAAATGCCTCCCCTCAAGCAAGCCACAACTCCAGCATCTAAAAATAAGTTTTTGCCAATAAAAAAAATTGAAACTCCTTCAACATCAGATACTGATATTATAGAAAGTAATGGCCTGTTCTATGCTAATAATGGTCAGCCAAAACCCATTTTGGAAATGGAATCCACCTGCCATTAGCAAGCAAAGCTTCGGCTACATCTATTTATAATCATTAGAATTGTTTTTGATTCTATAACTTTGCTAAATAAATGATTTGCGAATACCGACAAGAGCTAAGACGCAGACGATTTTTTTGAACAGGGTCTTAGAATGCATGGTCGTATTTCTAAAGTAATATTTTTAACCGCTATAACTATTTTAGTGGGATCTTGTCGGCAGGATAAAATTCAGTTAACTGGAACTTGCCTTAAAAGTTCGAATAGTGGTGCAATCAATTGGCTTTATTCTTCTAAACACTATCTGCCTTGGCCTTCAGGTTTGTCCTATCAAATTACGCAAACCACTGGTGGAGCGACTCATAACAATTTGAATCCTGATAATTTAAAAATGCTGTATGCCTGGGATTTTGGAGTTACAAGAGTTTCAGGCACTAAACTTCCAGGTGATAAAGTTATTGCAGCAATTAATGGGACAGTAGCCGCGATAAAAAGAGATTCCACTATTATTGGTGGAGGACCAGAAGCAAAAAATGATTCGAATTATGTATTTATAAATTGGGATTTAGAAGATTCGAATGAAGTACGCTCAGGTCTTTTGCTGCAATCTCAATATCGGCATTTTCATTCCGTTTCGGCAAATTTAACTGTCGGAAAAAGAGTGTCTCGCGGAACAGAACTGGGCGTTGCCGGATGCACTGGATGGTGCTACGGAACACACTTACAT
>JAGOVF010000238.1 GCA_018060885.1 Oligoflexales bacterium
TAACAGTGAGATTGAAAGAAATTTAATTCTTTTTGGGAAGGAATCTTAGGTGGGACAAAAAGTAAATCCAATCGGCTTTCGGCTGGGATACATAAAGACTTGGAGTTCGCGTTGGTACGCAACAAAGCTCTATAGTGAATTTGTAAAAGAAGACATGCGTATTCGTAGTTTTATTATGAAAAAATTCGACGCAGCCGGGATTTCTCGAGTTGAAATAGAGCGTGCGGCGAAGAATTTGAAAATAAATATTTTTAGTAGTCGTCCAGGGATTATTATAGGAAAAAAAGGTGCTGGTGCGGAATCCTTAAAGGATAGCTTGGCAAAAGTCGCAAAGATTAGTTCTGGCGATCCTATTTTAAATGTTTTTGAAATTAAAAAGCCTGATTTAGATGCTCAGTTAGTTGCGGATGGTATTAAGCAACAGTTGCTTCGACGAGTTTCTTTTCGTAGAGCAATGAAAAAAGGAATCACGTCAGCTATAAAAGCTGGGGCAAAAGGTGTCAAGGTTCAAGTTTCTGGACGTTTAGGTGGCGCGGATATGTCTCGGGTAGAGCGTTACCACGAGGGAAGAGTTCCTCTTCACACTTTACGTGCTGATATCGATTATGCAACATCTGAGGCTCTCACAACTTATGGTTTGACGGGCATTAAGGTTTGGATATTTAAGGGTGAAATTTTGTCGCGTGAAGCGGCCGCAGTTCAGAATCAGACTAACTAGAGGTTTTTAGAAATGCTAGCGCCAAAAAAGTTTAAATTTCGTAAGAGCCACAAGCCAAAGTTTAAGGGTATTGCTCAACGTGGTAGCGAGTTGTCCTTTGGGCAGTTCGGTCTCATGGTTGTGCAAAGCGGCCGTATCAGTGCACGCCAAATCGAAGCAGCTCGTATTGCGATGACGCGTCACATTAAAAGGGGCGGTCAAATTTGGATAAAGATGTTCCCCCATACGCCAGTTTCTCGTAAGCCGGCTGAAGTGCGAATGGGTAAAGGTAAAGGTTCTGTAGATCATTATGTAGCTGTTGTAAAAGCAGGACGAATTATTTACGAAATGAAAGACGTTGAACCTGCGTTGGCAAAACAAGCGCTTTCTTTAGCAGCTTCTAAATTGCCGCTTAGAACGAAGTTGATTATTAAAGGCGAAGACCCTTGGGTTATTTAACTGACGAGAGAGTATTATGGATTTGCAAAAATTAAGCATTAGTGAGATTAGAGGTTTAGAACAAGGCAAGCAGCGTGAAGCTGTAGCTGACATCCGGAAAGAGATTGCTTTGGCGCGGATGGAAGTGATTTCTAACAATCCGAATCTAGGAACGCGCATTAAAAAACTGAGAAAGTCTTTGGCGCGACTTAAAACAGTTCAGGGAGAAAAGCAGATTCTTAAAACTGGTCGTAAAAAGTAGTTTTTGGCCGCAGTGTAAGAATTGTGAATTTATAGATATAAACAGAAACAGGCGAATTTTTCATAAGGTAGTTTGAGTATGGACAAGGCAACAGCAGGTGTAGCTAAACCAGGAACGCAGCGTAAAGTTTATAGTTGCGTTGTGACAAGCGACAAAATGCAAAAATCGCGCGTTGCTGTGATTGATCGAAAAGTGAAGCATGCCGGTTATAAAAAATATATTAATCGACGTACTAAGTTAATGTTTCATGATGAGCAGAATGAAACAAAGATTGGTGATGTGGTGGAAGTCATACAAACGAGACCATTGAGTGCTAATAAGTCTTTTATCCTTGCGCGCATTATTAAAAAAGCCGAAGGTGTGGTTACTCCTTAATTTATGTTCAGAGGTTGATTTTTAGAAGTTAAGTTTTAAGGATTTTGCGATGATACAGATGGAAACAGTATTACAAAGTGGCGACAACTCTGGAGCAAAGCGGCTTAAGTGCTTTAAAGTACTTGGCGGTAGCAAAAAGCGTTTTGCAACTGTAGGTGATATCATTGTTGTTTCGGTTAAAGAAGCGGTTGCGAATAGCAAAGTTAAAAAAGGTACAGTTCATAAAGCTGTTGTTGTTCGAACGAAAAAAGAAATCGTGCGCGAAGATGGTAGCACAATAAAATTTGATGAGAATGCTTGTGTATTAATAAAAGCTAAGGATAAAGAACCTATGGGGACTCGTATCTTTGGACCGGTGGCGAGAGAAGTGAGGACGGCTGGATTTGTCCGTATAGCTTCACTTGCACCAGAAGTTCTTTGAACTTCTGGTAGGGGGCGCACTCTAGTAATGGCGCTTTAGAATCGAGTCAATTCAATTAAGAAGGGAATAGTGTTGTGTCAAAGTCAGTTTATACGCCTAGATTAAAAAAAGATTATGACCTTTTTAAAGGTAAGTTGGTGCAAGAGCTTAGCCTTAAAAATGTTATGCAAACCCCCAAGATAACAAAAGTCGTACTTAATATTGGTATGGGTGAAGCAACACAAAATATTAAGTTGCTTGAAGCCGCGGTAGTAGATATGGGTTTAATTTCCGGTCAAAAACCGAAAGTAACTCGCTCGAAAAAGAGCATTGCTGGTTTCAAGCTACGTGAAAATGTTCCTATTGGCTGTGCGGTTACATTGCGCGGTGATAAAATGTACGAATTTTTGGATCGCTTAATTAATATTGCAAGTCCTCGGATTCGGGACTTTCGTGGTTTTTCTGCGAAAGCTTTTGACGGCCGCGGCAACTACACTTTAGGGATCAAAGAACATATAATTTTCCCTGAAATTGACTACGATAAGGTCGACAGAATGAGCGGAATTGGTATCACTATTTGTACGAGCGCAAAGACAGATATCCAAGCCAAAGCTCTGTTAGAGAAGTTTAACTTTCCTTTTAGGAAATAATTGGAGTCTTTTAAATGGCGCGTTTGTGCTTAATCAACAAGTCGAATAAAAAACCTAAATTCTCTTCAAGAGCTTATACACGCTGCTCTTGTTGTGGAAGGCCTAAGGCGGTTTATCGTAAATTTGGTGTGTGCCGCATTTGCTTTCGCATGATGGCATTGAAGGGCTTGTTGCCAGGTGTGACGAAAGCATCTTGGTAGTCACTAAGATTGCTTAACATCTTGGTAGTTACCAAGATGGTGGGAGCTTCTTGGTCGTCATCAAGAAGACAAAAAGAGTGGGTATGTTTCTTTATTTCTTGGGAGCTATTTAGACATGATAACTGATCCTATAGCTGATTTATTAACGCAGATTCGCAATGCCCAAACTGCGGCACGAGAGGCGGTTTATATCCCAGCCTCGAAGATGAAAATAGCAATTGGCCATCTCCTAAAAGAAGA
>JAGOVF010000104.1 GCA_018060885.1 Oligoflexales bacterium
GCTTCGCTCAATGCGCGAGCGATAGCTTCGCTACCTTTAGCAAATTGGTCCCATTCAAAAACGCCCATCGGACCGTTCCAGAGTACAGTGGCAGCAGCGCTTATTTTGCGACTAAAGAGTTCAATCGTCTTTTCCCCTATGTCGAGGCCCATCAAATGATCTGGTATGTCTTGGTCTTTTATCTTTATTGCTGGTGCACCTGCATCAAAAGCTTCCGCGCCAAGGTGGTCGATCGGTAAACAAATTTCTACATGACGTTGTTGTGCAACTTTATAGATAGCTTCAATGAGGTCCATTTTATCGGCTTCGATTTTTGATTTGCCGATTTTTTTGCCTTGATAGTGCAAAAAAGTGTAGGCCATAGCGCCACCAATTAATAAAGTATTTGCGCGCTCCATAAGATTGAGTATGACGGTGATTTTATCTGAAACTTTTGCTCCACCCATGATGACAACAAAAGGCGGCTTGGGTTGGCCAAGTAGCGGTGCTAGTGCATTGACTTCTTTTTCGATTAAGAAGCCCGCGGCTCGACGATCCTTTGGAATATTTTCTGCGACGCCGACAATAGAAGCATGAGCGCGATGGACGGCACCGAAAGCATCATCGACATAAAAATCAAAAGGCCGCGCCAAGCGAGCGGAAAATTCAAGATCATTTTTTGTTTCTTCGGGATGGAAGCGTAAATTCTCAAGCAAGATGAGCTGGCCTTGGCGCAAATTATCTAACATTGGGACGAGTTCGCCGTCGGTATAGTCCGGAACAAACAATACTTCAACTTTTAGCAGTTCCGCAAGTCGCGACGCTACAGGTTCGAGGCTGTATTTTGCCTCATAAGTATCTTTGGGCCGCCCCAAGTGACTACAAAGGACTAGTTTAGCCTCTTTGTCTAAAAGATGGCGTATGGTAGGTAGCGCTCCGATTATTCGAGTTTCGTCGCTTATTTTTCCGCCACTAATGGGGACATTTAAATCAAGTCGCAAAAAAACCTTTTTATTTTTAACGTCGAGATTTTCGAGTTTTCGCAATTTCATATAAATCCTTACAGTTATAAAATGTACTTTACGCACGCTGTCGCTATATAATCAATCTCAAAAAAAAAGAATTGGAAATCAATATGGCTGCTAAACACTTAATCATCATGGATCCTATCCAAAAACTAAACTTGGCGCTTGATACCAGTCTGCAGATAGCTAGGCAGCTTTTTGACAAGGGCCAAGAGGTCTATATTTGTGAGCCGCGTCATTTACATTGGTCCATTGGTGACAAACCACAGGCCTTCTGTCAGGCCCTTAGGTTTAATGGCGCCGGAGTTGAAGGCGTGCAGTTGAGAGAGTCAATTTCGTTAAAACTGCAGGCTTTCTCTAACATATTAATGCGAAAAGATCCTCCCTATGATCTCAACTACATCACAACAACGTGGATACTAGATGCCGTAAAAGACGAGGTGCGTGTTATCAACAACCCGGAAGCTTTGCGAAAATATAACGAAAAGCTCGCCCTCTACTTTTTTCCCCACGCCTGTCAGGCCGGCATAACTAGCTGTAACTATGATGAAATATACGACTTTATGCTGACAAAGTGCGGCGGTGATGCAGTCATTAAACCCTTACACCTTTATGGCGGTCGCGGCATAGAACGTCTGCAATTGGATAATATAAATAAGACAGCTGCCTTAAACAAACTTAAAGAGTTAACAAACGACGGAGCAGATTGGCGATTGATTCAGCCCTTTAATAAAGCAATTTTTTCCGGAGAAGTACGTGTCTTTTCTGCTTTCGGCAAGCCTCTGGCATGGTGTTTAAAAATTCCTGCGAAAGATAATTATCTTGCAAATACCGGTGCCGGTGCTCAGCTGCAAACTTACCAAGCAAGCGAACATGAAGTAAAAATTGTCACCGAAATTTCACAAGCACTATCAAAAGAAGGTGTCGAATTTATCGGTTTTGATTTAATTGGTGGCTATGTGTCGGAAATAAATATTACTAGCCCCCGACTATTGCGTGCACCGAGTGATAAGATGAATTATATAGAAACCATCATAAGAGAATTGTGTTCATAAAGAGAGAGGCGATAATTATTTTAGATAGTCTTTATATATTTCAATTTATTTAAAATAATGGAGTCTTTGTTGATAAGACCCCCAGATTCAACTTCATCTAATTTTATAATGTTACCATTGCAACTGTAATCTCCATACTTACTAAAATCTGTCTTGGTTTCTGTGAAAGTTCCATCTACTTTAAAATCAATATTCCAATGCATCAAAGGTTCTGGTTCGCCAGGCAGACTCTCCCCTCCGTTTAAAAGAAGTTCTGTTTCGTACTTACCTTTTAACAATGAGCAATAGTCGTTCTTTGAAACAATATCCGATAGCACGTTTGTGTCATCATAGTTCCAGCCTAATTCAATTGCTTTTTTTAAATTTTCAAAATCAATTTTAACAAGAAAATGCTCACTGCTTGGACAGTTTGCCCCTTCACAAACAGATTTATGTTCGGATTTTTTATCAAAGACTTCAATTTCGTTAGATTCCAAATCAGCAGTTGCAAGCTCAAGTGAGGCGAAATTATCGGGAGCAGATCCGATTGCATTATTATTTTTAGGAATGCTAATCCAAAGCTTTACAGTTTCTGAATTAGAACCATTCTTTTCTGAAGAATTAGACTTACACCCTAGCAATAATCCAAATATATATAATGTTATAAATAGTTTTTTATGCATCGATTTTCTTTCTGCTGTAAGTTAAAGAAGTTGAATTAAATATTACCTTATTATTCTGCAAATCAAAAACAGCAAACGACATACCGTTGGTAAGATAATAAACTCCCCATTCTCCTGCAAAAGAAAGACTTATCCAGCCGTATTGGCGTTTTAATTTCTCGGCTTCTAAATACGACTTTTCGCAGCTTTCACTAAGACTTAATCCATCACGCACACGACACTCAATTCGAGCGGCTAAGGCGTCATCAATAATTTCTTCTCCAATTCCAGTCGCACTGATAGCAGCGTATTTAGAGGCGTAGTTTCCAGCGACGCTAGCAGAATCGCTGACTCGGCCAGCAGGACAATTGAGCAAACCACCAGTGCTGGTTCCGGCGAAAAGAGAATTTTTTATTTTTATGACTACCCCTACGGTGTCATGGCCGCTGATTTTTTTTTCTTCTAGCGCCTTTTGCCATTCTTTCTGGCGATTTTCAGTAATGTTGTTAACAGTTGGTAGCCCAAGTTCTTTTGCCAATGCGGTAACGCCTGGAGCACTAAAAACCCTATTTTCTTTGTTTTGTAAATGTTGCGCCATAAGGCTTGGATGGCGAATATCTTCGCAGTTAATAACACCAGAAAAGCGTTGTTTGATACCGTTCATCAGGCCCGCTGACAACCTGACAACGCCATCTTCTTGCAGACAAGCGCCTAGTCCAGCGTTGAATAAGGGATCATCTTCTAAATGTTGTAGAGCCCGTGAAGCTAAATCTGCGCAAAGAGCTTCTTCTGATATTTCGGCTCGCTCAGCATACTTTTTGGATAGTCTTTGGCATATTTCGACAAGTTTTTCTGTCGCAGCTATTAGTTTTGGGCCCTTGGGGTCAACAACACCAGCCCCACCGTGCAGAATTAAAAAATCTCCGTTGCATCGTCCTGATAACTTTTGCATAGTAAAGCCTTATTTGTGCCAAAAGCTCATATTGAATTTAACTTTTTAATTATCTTTTTTATTAACTTTTTTTTTAGGATGTCGAGATTTATGCAACATATAAATAAAATTTTTGGTATCGCTGTGATCATACTAGTTGTGGGCGTAATCGCTATTCCTTTTTTAAAGCCGATTGAAAAATCAGCGACAGATGAGCAAAAAGAAACTGCTACGGAAGTTACAGAAAATTCAGCGGCCCAAACTGAAGCAGAACAAATACAAGATAGCGCTAACTCAAAATATGTAGGAGAGAACTCAATGTCAGAAGCTCAACAAGGCTCAGAATTGAAAATAACAGATGATGTGGTCGGAACGGGAGCGGAAGCGATGCCCGACAAAACCGTGACCGTCCACTATACTGGTATGTTTATGGACCGCTCAAAGTTTGATAGCTCATTAGACCGAGGCACACCCTTTAAGTTTGTATTGGGCGGCGGCCAAGTTATTCAAGGCTGGGATGTCGGTATTTTAGGGATGAAGGTGGGTGGTAAGAGAACCCTCGTTATTCCACCTCACCTTGCTTATGGAGAGCGGGGAGCTGGTGATGTTATCCCACCAAATTCGACACTTTTATTTGAAGTGGAATTGTTAGGCGTGGAATAGATAGCGCAACCATCTAATATAATTTAATTAAAAAGCATCTTTATCCTTTCTCTAAAGTTTTTGAGTAAAAACTCGATAGGGAAACTATTGAGGGTTACGCAGAACTTAAATAGTCATGTGGCTATTTTATGACTGAGATTTGAGCGCGTTTTGCGAAAGGTTGCTTTGCATGCGTCAATTTGAGATTAAGATAGCGGTCATTTTTTTTAGTTGTTTAATCGGCTTTTCGCAGTTTGTTTCCTGCGGAGCCCAAATGTATCAACTATCTCTCGAAAAAGACATGGACCCTCGTCATGAGCCAAATGCAGACTCCGAGAATCCTGAATCTCCGACCTATGGAATTCATGCTTTAAATGGCTGGAGAGCTTTACCCATACATTTTCGGGTTGGAAATCGCTTAAGTGCAGAGCAAAAAGCTGGACTTGTTGCGGCGATGGCGACATGGGAATTTGTAATTGGAAAAAAACTTTTTGTTTTTGAAGGTGTTCATGATGGTGTGGATGGAGATAGTTTTACTGATCTTTACAGCTCGCTTAATGACGGCGTAAATGGGCACTATTTGGATGCAGATTGGCATAAAACCGGTAAAGAAGAATTTGTTTTAGCGACGGCAATTTGGAACTACACTTCTTCCGCGGGTAGTACTATTGATACAGCCGATATTCGTTTCAATGATGAAAATTACGTTATTGCGGACAGCTTAACTGCAAGAACGCAAGGTGAACGCGAAGTTGTTGATATGCAAACCTTGGCTTTACACGAGTTGGGCCACTTGCTTGGACTGAGTCATATTTCGGACGCAGAGATTGATCCAGGTTCAATCATGGCACCGCGCCTTTTAATAGGCGAAGGTTTAACTAAGCGCAGACTCACCAAAGGTGACATCTTACGAATACAGCAAGTTTACGGCTGTTATGACTATGCCTGTGATGTTGATGATGTTGTTGTGAAGTTGGAGCATCGTTTAAATAAAAGCGAAACCACAGTAGAGACAGCTTCGACAGAGTCTGGACAATTAACAGCACATTAGGGTTTTCTTTATACGGCCTTGCAGTTAAGTTTATACCTTTGGCAGATTTGAGCATCTATAGTAACCATAGGCTATAGAATTCAATGGTATAAATTTTTCACTTGGCTATTAAACTCATGAAAATTGAAAACGAAGAAAACGTAAACAGCTATGACCCAAAACGTTACGAAGCTAAATGGCTTGATTTCTGGCAGCAGAATGGCTATTTCAGGGCAGACGAAAATTCAAAAAAGCCGCCCTATGTCGTCCTTCTTCCTCCTCCTAACGTCACTTCACAGCTGCATCTTGGTCATGGATTAAATGCTGCCTTGCAAGATCTTTATATTCGATGGAAACGCATGAAGGGCTTTGAGAGCTGTTGGTTGCCGGGTGTCGATCACGCGGGTATAGCGACACAGATGATGGTGGAGCGCGCACTAGAGCAAGAAGGAACCACTCGTCGTAAATTAGGCCGCGAGGCTTTTTTTAAGCGCTGTGAAGACTGGAAAGACAAATACGGCGGAATTATCTTTGAACAATTAAAACAAATGGGCATGTCAGCGGATTGGTCGCGCCAGGCTTATACAATGGACGAGACACTTTCCTCTGCTGTGCGGAAGATTTTTTTCGAACTATACAAAGAAGGGCTGATTTACCGCGGTGAGAGATTGGTGAATTGGGATTGTGCGTTACAGACTGCGGTTTCTGACGATGAAGTAGAGAGCCAGGAGATCAACGGTAAAATATGGCAGTTCCGCTATAAAATCGCGGGCTCGAATGAGTTTATTGCATTTGCCACGACCAGACCTGAAACCATGTTGGGTGATACAGCTCTTGCGGTGCATCCTGATGATCTAAGATATAAAGCTCTCATTGGCAAGTTTGCTGTTTTGCCCTTTGATGGGCGACAAATTCCAATCGTTGCCGATGAATATGTAAAAAGCGACTTTGGCACTGGTTGCGTGAAAATTACTCCGGCTCATGATCCTAACGACTTTGAACTTGGAAAAAGACATAAGCTTCCATTGATCAATATATTAAATGAGGATGGAACACTAAACGATCAAGTCCCAGAAAAATTCCGTGGACTAGATAGATTTGTTGCAAGAAAAAATATTATTGCTGCTATGAAGCAGCTTGAATTGTTTGATGAAGAAAAAAACTACAAAACAGCCCTACCCTATTCTGAACGCAGTAAAACAATCATTGAACCTCGTTTGTCTAAGCAATGGTATGTGAAAATGCAGCCTTTAGTAGGCGAAGCAATTGAAGCAGCTAAAGATGGTCGCATAAATTTCTATCCAGATTTGTGGAAGAAGACCTATCTGCATTGGTTAGAAAATATTCAAGACTGGTGTATATCGCGTCAGCTTTGGTGGGGACACCGCATTCCAATATGGTACTGCGCAGCGTGCGAACATATTAACTGTTGTATGCAAGAACCTACGAAGTGTGAGAGTTGCGGCAGTAAAGAGTTAAGTCAAGACGAAGATGTTCTTGATACTTGGTTTAGCAGCTGGCTATGGCCACTTTCACCGTTTGGTTGGCCCGAGGATACGCAGGCTTTAAGAAAGTTTTACCCTTCAGATTTACTCGTGACGGCAAATGAGATTATTTTTTTGTGGGTTGCACGTATGGTCATGGTGGGGTTGAAGATTAAAGGTGCGGTACCTTTTAAAGATATATTTTTTAATCCTGTCATCTGCGATCAGCAGGGAAGAAAGTTTTCTAAAACCCTTGGCAATGGTATCGATCCACTAGAAGTTATTAATGAAAATGGAGCCGATGCAGCGCGATTTACTTTGCTTAATTTAGCATCAGTGGGTGGACGCGTTAAAATCGCGAAAGAAGACTTTGCGCTTGGCAGTCGTTTTATAAATAAAATATGGAATGCGAGTAAGTTCCTACACCATAGCATCGACTATACCCGTCCCTTACTACCCTTGGAAAAGATCAAACTCGAAAAGCCTGAGCATTGGCTTCTTAATAGATTAGCATTTACGATCGAAGAATTTGAACGTTGTCTCGAACATTATCGCACAGTAGAAGCTGTGAATGCTTTGTATCATTTTATATGGGGTGATTTTTGCGATTGGGGCTTAGAAAGTGCAAAGGAAGCTTTTGCAGGAGACGACCAGCAGCGCAAGGATTATGTCGCGTCGCTTTTGACTTATGTTTTTGAGTCAATATTAAGACTCGCAAGTCCAGTCATTCCATTTGTGTGTGAAGAGCTCTGGCATAAATTACCGCAGCATCCCAATTGGCCGAGACCCAACAGCTTAGTGGTTGCGAATTTTCCGGTAAAAGAAGCATTTAAATTTGAAGTGAGACAAGCTGAACAATGGTCAAGGGTTCAAGATTTAATTTCAGAAGTAAGATCAATAAAAAGCCAAGCGCAATTACCAAGACGCACGGAAACAGTTTTGACTGTTAAAACAGATTCAAAGCTTGGCGCAGTGTTTCAGGAGTCGTCGGCTTGGATTTGTAAATTAGCAGGCGTCAGTGGATTAGAAATCTCAGAAAATAACGTGCCTGGGAATTCACTTGTAGGTATTGGCGCAGGCTTCGAATGTTACCACCCGCTAGATAAAGATTTCGATTTTACAAAAGAACTTAAGCGACTTGAAGGTGAAAAAATACGCATCGAAAAAATTCTAAGTGGACTCAATCAGAAATTAGAAAATACTAGTTTTGTTGCAAATGCTCCTGAAGAGGTTATAATTCAAACAAAATCACAGCAAAAAAATATGCAAACACAGCTTAATGGTATAAATGCGAATTTGATCAGTTTAAAATAAAAGTATTGGAAATTCGATGAGAGTTGCAGTTATTGGCGCAGGAGTAGCTGGGCTCACTGCTGCCTACGAGCTTAGCAAAAACAATAAGGATGTGGTTGTTTTTGAGAAAGAAGCGCATGTAGGGGGCCGCACGTTCACTTACCGCGACAATAATCTCAAGATTGATAGTGGAGCGGTTTTTTTTACGGATTTTTATCCAACACTAAAAAAATATATTTTAGAACTAGGGCTATCGGATAAGATTTATTCAATTCCGCATTTAGTCAACTTAATGACTTATGAAAAACAGTATATATTTAAGCTTGGTGGATTAAAATCATTGCTCTGCTTTCCTTGGCTTGGATTTGTAGACAAATTAAAACTCATCAAACTCGGCCTTGTTTCGGCGCGAATAAAGTCAAAAAATCCCTTGTCTGATCTTGAGAAGCTGGCAAAGCTTGATGGGCAAAGCATTTACGATTTTATGCTTCAGCACACCAGTAGAGATTGTTATGACTACTTAGCGCGTACTTCTACAGAGCCTTATTATTATTGGTCTGCTAAAGAAGCTTCTTCAGCGATTTTTCAAATTTTAATTCCATCAATTCCGTTTGCGAAATTCCACACCTTTCTTGATGGCATGGATACTATTTGTAAATCCTTGGCTAGAAATTTGAAGGATATCAGATTAAACAGTGCGGTTGTGAAAGTATTTGAAAATGAAAAAAATAGATTTACATTAGAAACTAAAAATGGAAATGAAACCTTTGACCAAATTATTTTTTCAACTCCAGCTCCAATAACACACGAACTTGTAAAAGATTTATCTTCCAGCTTAGTCAGCGATTATAAGAAAAATTTTTTAAAAAAGATAAAATACGCCGCTAATGTAAATGTCGCATTTTGTATGAGTCATCAAGATTCAAAAAAAATTGAATGTTTTAGTCAGCCTACCGGGGACGCTTTAGATGGGCTTGCTGCTCTGGTTGTTCATCGCCACAGAAATAGAAAATTTATTGAGAAAAATGGAGAAAAAGAAGTTTTATCGGCCTATTTTTTGGATTCTATCAGCAAAAAAATGCTGAAACAAAGTGATGAAGAAATTTTAAAGACGACAGAAGATTATTTAAGAAAATTCTACCCGCATATTGAGAAAAAAATTGAACTGATTACTGTAATGCGTCGAGAGCTTGCTATACCAATACCTGTACCGGGACATTTTAAAGATTGTTTAGAAATTCAGCGTTTGCAACGCGGACCAATAGTATTCGCTGGAGATTATTTAATGAGCTCCAGCATTGAGGGCGCGCTTGAAAGCGCTAGAAGGGCAGTAACAAGTTTAGATTAGATTAAGATAATTTAAATCCTGCTAGCAAGCGGACTTCGGACTCTGGAATATTTAACTCCGCAGATACTTCACGAGGACTGAGTCCATGGCTTAGTAGCTGTCGTGCACTAGTGTACTTTGCATCTTTCATCTCTTCTAAGGCTTTATCAAAAGGCACTTTACTGGTTAGAATCTGTAAGAGCTTTTCTCCACGATCAATGGTCTTAATAAGTAGATCGCGTGATTGATCCGATCTGCGGATAGTTTTTTCTAGGCTTAGTTGTTGCCGATTGATGTCGGCTAAGGGTTTTTCTAGACTTGGCGCAAGTTCCGCAATGGAAGACTTTAGATTTTCTCTGAGCGCACTTTTCCCGCTATTAATTTCTTGCTCAGCTTCGGTAGCAAGCAATGACACCTTGTCATAGAATTTACGACCTTCGGACTTTAGTGAAAGCAAATCTGATTTTACTTCGTCTTTAAGGCTATTGAGAACTTGACGCTCTTCGTTTAGTTCTTTGATGACTTCGATATATTCATTTCGCTTTTGATTAAGGAAAAGCAATGCTCCGAGCAGTACAAGGTCAATGACTATTAAACTAACGAGCAATATCGTCATTGATTTACCCTTCTTGCAAGTATGTTTTTAATACTTCAATATCAATTTCATCAATATTTACTGTTTGCGCTACTATGCTCTTTTTTTTGCCGCGTTTTCCGACTTCTGTTTTTGAAATCACCTTAGCGAGCAGTGCAAAGGAATTTGGAGCATCTATGCGATTGTAGGAGACCAATGATTTTTTTCGTATCCAATAGTCTGGTATCGACAGCTCAATCTTTAAGAGAGTTCCCTCGGGATAGTCTTGCGGTGTTTGAAACTCCACGCCGTATGGACTAATGAAGGTTGTGAGAGATGTATTAACTACCTCTTTTAGTTCGTTAGTTGTGTGTAGACGTAGGGAATAGGGCGCGACTTGAATAGTCATTTTTTTAGCCGATTTTGGATATTTTTTAACAAGGTCGACATCAAACCCAAGATCATTTTCAGGTATCAATTTTTCCATTATTTAACGCTCCTTGAAAATTTAAATCAACCAGCTTTAGCAGCTTTCGCAGCCTTAATTGCTTCAGCTTGAAATACTTTGTCTAACTTTTCTTTGAGAATTTGGCCGGTAAAAGGTTTGACAACATAATTGCTAACACCAGATTTAACGGCTTCGATTATATTTTCTTTTTCAGCTTCGGCAGTGACCATTAGAAAAGGTAGATCTTTATATTTTTTGCTGGCTCTGAGAGTTTTTAATAGTTCTAAGCCTGTCATCTCTGGCATGTTCCAATCGGACACAACCATTTCAATATCACCTTCCTTATCAAGAGTTTGTAAGGCGAGTTGTCCATTTTCAGCTTCGACAATATTGTGGAAGCCATTTTGCTTTAGTAATGTTCTTACTATTCTGCGCATAGTTGGAAAGTCATCTACAACGAGTATTTTCATATCTGGACGTCCGAAAGCCATTTTATCTATTCCTCTATAAAAGAAATTTTATTCAAAAATCACATCTTTCAATTTTTGTTTTAACTTTTCGACAGCTTGTGTGTGTAATTGACTAACTCGAGATTCAGTAACTTCAAGAATTTTTCCAATCTCTTTAAGGTTCAATTCTTCAAAATAGTAAAGAGAAAGTACAAGCTGCTGTTTCTCCGGGAGTTCGCCAATATGTTTTGTCAGAACGTCGCGGACGCCTTTGTTTTTCAGCTGTGAAAACGGATTTGCCGATTTGCTATTTTCTAGACTATCTAATAGGCTTTTTTTATCATTTTGGCCCGGCCCGACGAGCTCGTCGATAGAAAGCATAGTCACTGCTTTTACTTTAGAAACCATTTCGTAATATTCATCCAGAGTGATTCCTAAAGATTCTGAAAGCTCTTTTGTCGATGCAGTTCTGCCAAGCTTTTGTTCAAGTTCGGAAAATGCACGTTCGATTTTTTTTGCTTTATCACGCACAGAACGCGGAACCCAATCCTGAGATCTAAGCTCATCTAGGATAGCGCCTCTAATGCGAAATTCTGCATATGTTTTGAATTTGTTATCTCTTGTCGGATCGTATTTTTCTATGGCGTCCATTAAGCCGATAGCGCCCGCACTTATCAGATCGTCGATATCGATGTTTGATGGTAATCGGGCCGCAATACGTTGGGCAACAAAGCGTATTAAAGGCGCATAGTCAGTGATCAATTGATCGCGCAGCCGTCCGTCTACACCTTGCGTATCTTGTTTGTATCTTTTTACTAATCCCTTCATTTTTTCCCTTAACTAAAAAGCGCCAGCTTTGGAAATGAATTTTGAACTTAAAATATTATTTCTTTCTTTCTGCAATAGAAGCTGTTCTGCAAAATCGAATTCACATAACGTGGTCTCCTTATGTATTTCAATTAAAAGAGCAGCTAATTTAACAGCGGCTTGTCCAGAAATCGTGTGCTGTGACTTTTCAGATACGACAGTTTTTTTCATAATATTGCTTTGCAGCTGAGGGTCTAAGGGAATACAGCCAATATATTTTATTTTTTTATGTAAATACTTATCTACAACTTCGGAAATGCGTTGGTGAATCTTGACTCCCTCAGCTTCGCTGTGTACTAAATTTGGCAATAAAAAGAGATTTGCGTCATAGTTGCTTTCGGTTATGACCTTAATCATTGCATAGGCATCAGTAATAGCATGTGGTTCTGGTGTGGTTACTATTAAGTTACATTGTGTAGCATTATTGAGATGAATGACACTAGGTGCGATGCCAGCTCCTG
>JAGOVF010000239.1 GCA_018060885.1 Oligoflexales bacterium
ACCCTGGACGCAGGAATTCGCCTCACTAATTCATTCATTTCAAAAAGCAATTCTTCATTACTCCATGGTAGAATCAATCCAATTTGCAAGGCGGCATTACGTAGTCTTTCAAGGTGCAGAATTGCATCAATGAGTTCACCTGAAAAAGCAACGATGGTATCAAAAACCGTATCTCCATAGAGAAAGCCACGATCATCAGCCGGAATCACGGCTTCTTTATCTGAACTTATTTTATTGTTTACAGATACATACATTACCAAAGGAAAAACCTTGCACTTTAAAAGTCGATCAAGTAAGCAATCCAGGCGGCAACCGCCTTATTTTATAACGTAATCACTAAAATAGAAAATTAATGATGCAAAAAGACAATTATAACTTTACCGGGCATCGTGTGCACCTTGTTTCTCTAGGCTGTGCTCGCAACCGAGTGGACTCTGAAGTCATGCTGGGAACCCTAGGATTGCATGGCGCAAGCGTTGCTAGCGAGCCCGCAGACGCTGACACGATTATCGTCAATACATGTGGATTTATTGATGCCGCAAAAGAAGAAAGCATCAATACTATTTTAGAAATGGCCCACTTCCGCAACACAAATCCAGAATTAAAATTAGTCGTAACAGGCTGCCTCACCCAACGCTATAAGACACAACTCGCAAAAGGCCTGCCTGAAGTAGATTTATTTATTGGTACAGATGAATTTCCTCGCATTGCGGAACTACTCACAAAAAAAATCAGCGGCGACAGCGAAAAAATTTATACTAAACGCAGCCACTATATATATTCTGCAGAAATGCCTCGAATCAATACCCTTAATAAATTTTCTGCTTATGTTAAAGTCGCCGAAGGTTGTCAACATAACTGTGCTTTTTGCATTATTCCTGCAATTCGCGGACGCCTGCGCTCTCGTCCGCTTGTTAATATCCTTGAAGAGGTCAAACAATTAGTTGCTTCGGGTGTCATAGAAATTAATTTAATCGCCCAAGACCTCGCGGCCTATGGTCGTGATTTAGAAGGTCACGATCTAGTCGCATTATTGCGCGCTTTAGTTGAAATCAAAGGATTAAAATGGATAAGATTACTTTACGTCTATCCAGAAAATATCGATGATGAGTTTTTAGACTTTATTGCAAGCGAAGAAAAGATAGTCAAATACTTAGATATACCAGTGCAACATGCTAGTGACAAAATACTTAGCGCAATGAAACGCGATATCAATAGACAGGGTCTCATTGAAATATTTGGACGTTTACGCAAAAAGGTTCCGAACATTACCTTAAGAACCTCCGTCATGGTAGGCTTTCCTGGAGAAAGTGCGGATGATTTCGCACAACTTCTCACGTTTGTCGAAGAACAAAAATTCTCTCATCTTGGGTGTTTTAAATATTCCAAAGAAGAAGGGACTGTTGCAGGCAGGATGAGCGACCAAATCAACGAAGAAATAAAAGCACAACGGCAAGAGCTAGTTATGCAAAAGCAGCAGGCGATTTCGCGCAATTATTTACAAAAATACATCGGCCAAACCGTGCCTGTTCTCATTGAAGGACCTAGCGCAGAAACTGAGCTGCTTTGGCAAGGACGGATTGCTTCACAGGCGCCAGAAATCGATGGGCTTGTTTATATTAATGAAGGTGAGCCACAAATCGGAAAGATTCAACAAGTCAAAATCACAGAAGCGCATGACTATGATCTTATAGGAACGGCTTTACCGACTACTTCGCTTCTGAATTAAATCGGAGTTTTGTTGTCGCAATTATAAGCTTTGGTATATCTTCGTGATAACTATAAATTTCACTGACATGTAAATTTGTTTTGTTAGCTAAATCAGTATCAGTCAAAAATTCGCACAAGCCTAGCAAATCTAAATGCATCGCTAAATCCACCAAATATACATGCTGACGCATGGCTGACCAGATCTTTTCTAAATTACTTGGGCTTAAATTATTTAATTGTTTCACAATCTCTAAAACTCTATCTGGAGTTAAATGTTTCATTTGTTTAATGTAGCGCTGCTTATCATCATTGAAAAAACCGTATAATTTTTTTACAAAATTACTTTCACTCAGTTGCACTAAAGCAGAAAGCAGGCTTCTAATATGTTTTTGAGGACTTAGACTCAAGGGAATATAGTAATCTAACTTTAAACTAATAAGTGTGCTGACAAAGCTATGATAGAAATGACTCAAGGGTCTTAATTCGTAATAACTCATATCAAAATAAACAGCGTTTTTACTGTATTGATAAAAAATATGCGTCTTTAATCCGCGGGCATCATAATAGTTCATTTGATCTAAACCTTGAAATTCACTATGAGTCAGCAAATTTGATCTTTTTAATAAGGCACATTGCTCAGGATTGATTTTTTGGAAATTTTTCTCACTAAAACGTCCATCACCTAATTTTTTTAATATGCCACTAGCAAATCTGTCATGCCAAACTCGATAAAACAAAGGGCTTAGAGCAAGAATGTTATTAAAGGAATCGGATTTTACCAAATTTGAAATTTCGCCAGAAGGCAGACGACTTTTATAACGATAGGAATAGTTTGCCACACTAGGTATTCGCCAAACTGGCAAAGGCCAATCTTGTATCTCATTTAATTCACCAGTCATCAGCGCAAACGACTGGATTGCGATATGCTTCTCGAGATCACTGGAGAATTGGGCCGACTTAACAATGGAAGTTTGACCAGCCTCTACAGTATTTTGAGCTATGGCAGCTCTCCAATCAAAGTCCAAAGCCTGCGCTTGTTTTTTAATCTCACCTGGTAGGGACGAACCGTTATTTTTAGCTTCGGATTTAGTCATTAAGTCTGATAATGCTAAATTTTCATCGATTGGGCTAATCCGAGCCGCGATTTTTGAATCAATTGCTGGAATCGAAAATGGTCGCAAAGATGTATTAAACTCAACAGAATCCTGTTGAACAAGTTCTTCGCGCACAAAAGATTCGCCCTCATCATTAGATGGGATCTTGAATTTCTCTACCACGTTTTTCTCAGCGGCCGATACATTTTCAATTCGAAAAAGCGAATCTTCGAAATTTTCAACGGGTGAATTTGTATTTTCTATTAGCTGGGAATCTATTAAATCTTCACTATTTAGTTCTAAATTTTCTTGCACCTCACTTTGAATATTTCTGTACGAGCTAGAGTCTATTATCGCTGTCTTATCTTCAATTTGTTGTTCGTTTAGTTTAATTTCACTCCATTGCGCGTTTAGATCTGCAATATACTGACGCAGTAATGCGACATCACAG